>PKWS01000013.1:0-3681 GCA_003132105.1 Desulfosporosinus sp. | reverse complement strand
AAAGAGGGAAACAAGATCCAAAGCCAGGGCAATTGGAAAGACCAGTACTAAAGGATAGTAATCCTAATAATATGATGCTTAAGAAATTGAAAATAGCGCTATCACTAACAAGTGATGATATGCTTAATATATTAGAAAAAGCTGGAGTCATTGTAACAAAAGGAGAATTAAGCGCTATCTTTAGAAAAGAAGGGCATAACAATTATAAAGAGTGTGGCGATAAATACGCTAGAAATTTCTTAAAAGGATTAGCTATAAAAAACAGGGGGCTTCTATTCAAACGTGCTAATCCTTCATTATATTTGTAAAAGAGGTTATAAAAATGCCAAACAATTTTGCAGAGTATATCAATAGAATAGGAACTAATTCTGTTAAGTGGGACAGCTTTGAAGAACGCTACCCTGGGCTCGATTCAAAGGACTGTATACCCATGTGGGTTGCGGATACAGATTTTAAAGTTCCGCAAGAAGTTATTGATGCTATAGTAGAAAAGGCCAAATTCGGAATCTTTGGCTATCCAAAGGCAAAGGGTGACTCCTTTGACAAGGCTGTAATGGACTGGATTTATAAGCGTCATGGCTGGAAACTAAGCAAGGAATGGATTGTTCCGACGGCAGGGATTGTGCCGGCCATTACCTATGCCATCCAAGCTTTAACTCAAGAGGGCGAGGGTGTAATTATACAACCCCCTGTGTATTATCCTTTTAAACAAGTGATCACGAAAAATAAACGCATAACAGTAGAAAACCCTCTAATATTCCATGATAAGACGGATAACTACGAAATGGATTTTGAAGATTTAGAGTGCAAGGTTAAAGACCCGAATAATAAGCTCTTCATTCTTTGCAATCCCCATAATCCTATGGGGAGAGTTTGGTCTAAGGAGGATCTGAGAAAGATAGGCGAGCTTTGCTTAAATAACGGAGTCCTCATATTCTCAGATGAGATTCATTCTGACCTTATTTTTAAGGGCTATAAGCACACGCCGCTGGGCATGCTGGACGAAAGAATGAATCAAAACTTGATCACCGCTTATTCAGCCAGCAAAAGCTTTAATTTAGCGGGTCTCCAAACCTCAGCCATTATTATTGCTAATGAAAAAATTCGTAAGAAGTATACCAATCAGCTTGAAATAAATTGTGTAAGTGGTCTAAATATTTTTGGGACAATCGCACTGGAGGCAGCCTATAACCATGGAGAGCAATACTTAGCTGAGTTGCTTGAATATGTAAAAGCCAATGTAGACTATGCAATAGACTATGCAGAGAAGAATCTGAAAGGGGTCAGGATTTTAAAACCACAGGCTACCTATCTTGTTTGGATAGATTTTAGGGGAACAGGTCTTTCAGCAGATGAAATTGATGCCTTAGTTATAGAAAAAGCAAAGATTGCAGCCGATTTGGGGCGCTGGTTTGGAGAAGAAGGAGCCGGCTTCTTAAGATTCAATTTTGCTTGTCATCGCTCAACACTCGAAAAGGCGCTGGGACAGTTAAAGTCAGCGATTGATAACCGTGGGACAACTTGCCAAAAAGTAGAAAGGTAGTGGGTTATTATTCCGCAAAAAAACTGATTTGTCCAGATACTGCTGATGATTGTAAAGGGGAAATTGCCCCAGTCATGAGTCCATTTCACCAACATTAAAAAGGCGTCGGTTTAATGCAAATCGATGCCTTTTTGGACGGAGAATGTAATTATCCAAAAATAAAGAACTGGCGCATACACTACCCCGAGATCAGCAGGATTTTATAGAAAGCACATACCTATTCAAAGTCTCTTTGCGTAAAGGAATATGGCGAGAAATCAAAATGGCGGCTAAAAACGGCGATAGAAAGGATTTTAGAGTTGAAAGAAAGAAACAACAAGGATAGTGTTGTCGTTCGGTTTAATAATGGTCTTATGGCGGCAATCAATGAACAATATTGTATAAATCCAGCTTGTGACTGTACTGGTGTAGTTCTGCAATTTGATGAAGTCAGTGAAAGTGGCGAATTCAAAGAGATGCTTTTTTCTTTAACACTGGATATCAGCACATGGGAAGTAAGCAAAATTAAGATGGGGAACGCGAACGTGGACTATGAAAGACTCGTACAGGAATTTGTCATAAGTTTGGATACATCTTTAAAAGAACGATTTACGACGCTGCTGAAAAAAGCTAAACAAACTGGAAAAGGCGAGGTCTTAAATTGGTTTGATGATTTGAACGATGAGGACGGTTCATGCTTTGGTTATTCTGAGGTTTATGGTGAGAGTGAAAACAAAAGCTTTAGCTTTGATTACAAGGATAGAAAATACTTTGTGGATGACCAGTATTGCACCAGACCTAAATGTGAATGTAAAGAGGTTGTTCTTTCCTTTATTAATTTAATCCCCGACAGGCATAAGCAGGAGGCTCAATTTGTCTTAAGGGTACCTTTGGGTGCAGGGGATTACGCGATAGAATACAGCACTAATATTGACGAAAATGAGATTAAGCAGATTTTCACACGGTATATTGAGCACATTCATGATATGGGGTTTATGAAGAAACGTTATATGAGGATGAAGGAATTTGGTAGAAAGCGTATTATACGGCAGAGGCAAAAGCAAGATATGCCAAAAATTGAAAGTGCAATGGTTGGGCGCAATGATCCGTGCCCGTGTGGGAGTGGTAAAAAATATAAAAAGTGTTGTGGGTAATGGTGAATTATGAATATAGAAACGGGAGGAAACAGACAATGAATATCACGGAGATACTATCGCGCAATGCCAAGATGTATGGACAGGAAACATGCCTGACTGAGATTAACTTGGATCTCCAGGAAAGTCATAATGTCACTTGGCGTGAGTATGAACTGATTGAAAATAACCCGGCAGGCGAATACCGACGAGAAATGAGCTGGCGTGTTTTTGAGGAGAAAGCCAACCGAATGGCTAATCTGCTGGTGAAGAGGGGAATAAAAAAGGGGGATAAGGTCGCTATTCTGTTAATGAATTGCCTGGAGTGGTTGCCGATATATTTTGGAATATTAAAAACCGGAGCCATCGTGGTACCGTTAAACTTTCGCTACACGGCTGATGAAATAAAATATTGTTTAGGTTTATCCGAAACTGTTGCCTTGATTTTCGGGCCTGAATTTATCGGGCGGGTGGAAATGGCTTATGATCAGATCTCTAAAGTGAAAACGTTTTTTTATGCAGGAGAAAACCGTCCTTCGTTTGCTGAAAACTATGACCGACTGACGGCCAATTGTTCCTCTGAAGCGCCAATGATCAAGCTTGCGGACGAAGATGATGCGGCAGTATATTTCTCCTCCGGGACAACGGGATTTCCAAAAGCAATTCTACATACGCACAACAGTCTGATGTCAGCATGTTATACAGAAAAAGAACACCATGGTCAAACGCGGGAAGACAATTTTTTGTGCATTCCGCCCTTGTACCATACAGGGGCTAAGATGCATTGGTTCGGCAGTTTGCTGTCTGGCAGTAAAGCCGTATTGCTGCGCGGAGTTAAGCCTGAATGGATACTCGAAACAGTTTCAGAAGAAAAGATTACGATTGTCTGGCTTTTGGTTCCCTGGGCACAGGACATTCTGGATGCCATAGAAAGCGGCTCTGTGAAGCTGGAAGATTATGATCTTGCCCAGTGGAGGCTGATGCATATCGGTGCCCAGCCGGTGCCACCCAGCTTAATTCGGCGCT
>PKWS01000384.1 GCA_003132105.1 Desulfosporosinus sp. | reverse complement strand
TCGTTCATATTGCTCGTGTTGCTAAAGTTGTAAAGGGCGGACGCCGTTTCAGCTTTAGCGCACTCGTAGTGGTCGGAGACGGTCACGGGCGTGTCGGGGCAGGCCTAGGTAAAGCTGGCGAAGTGCCTGAGGCAATTCGCAAAGGCATTGAAGATGCGAAAAAGAACCTCTTCAGTATTCCTATGCATGGAACCACGATTACGCATCCTATCATAGGGGTTTTTGGGGCTGGACAAGTGCTGTTAAAGCCGGCTTCTAAAGGGACTGGAGTTATTGCTGGCGGCGCTGTACGTGCGGTACTCGAAGTTGCCGGAGTACATGATATTCTGACGAAGTCTTTGGGTTCGGCGAACGCCCACAATATGGTCAATGCGACGATGGCGGGGTTAAAATCTCTAAAACGTCCTGAAGAGATTGCCAAACTCCGAGGTAAGACTGTAGCAGAAGTTCTAGGTTAAGGAGGGCCGGTCATGAAAGTAAAAGTGACACTGACAAAGAGTCCGATCGGGTATTCAAAATCCCAACACAAAGTGTTACAAGCACTTGGCTTAGGAAAAGTCGGATCAAGTGCAGTTCATGAAGACAGCCCTGGTATTCTAGGGATGGTTCATAAATGCATGCACTTGGTTACTGTAGAGATACAAGCTCAATAGAAGGAGGTGTGGGCAAGCATGAAACTGCATGAACTTAAGCCTGCTGAAGGATCAACACATGCACCTAAGCGATTGGGCCGTGGAGTTGGATCGGGACATGGTAAAACTTCCGGTAAAGGACACAAAGGTCAAAACGCGCGCGCAGGCGGCGGTGTCCGTCCAGGTTTTGAAGGTGGACAAAATCCACTGTTTCGTAGAATGCCCAAGCGAGGTTTTAATAATATCTCAAGGAAAAACATTGTCGCCTTGAATGTACGTGATTTGGAACGTTTTGAGAACGACACTGTAGTGACGATTGAAAGCCTCTTGGCAAGTGGCCTCATCAAGGCTGTCAAAGATGGCGTGAAGATTCTAGCAACGGGGGAACTGACAAAAGCACTGACCATTCGAATTGACAAAGTCAGCCCAGCTGCGGTCAAGAAGATCATTGCGGCGGGTGGAAAAGTAGAGGTGGAATAGGATGATTGCCGATTCCGTTAAGAATGCGTGGAATGTTGCGGATCTCAGGAAAAAAATAGGTTACACCTTACTGATGTTTCTGATCTTTCGTATTGGAGCACATATTCCGATTCCTTTTATTGATCATGCTAAATTAACGGATATGCTTGGCTCAGGAGCTATGGCAAACTTTATGGATACGCTATCCGGAGGTTCCTTTAAGAGCTTTTCTGTTTTTGCATTGAGCATTACGCCTTATATTACAGCTTCCATCATTCTTCAACTTCTAACGATTGTCCTTCCCTCCCTTGAACGGCTATCCAAAGAGGGTGACTATGGGCGCAAGAAGATTACCCAGTATACTCGGTACAGTACCGTTGTGCTAGGCTTTATTCAAGCTTTCGGAGTGACCTTCGGGATCCGTGGTACGATGTTAATCCCCAGCCCGGCGCTGAGATGGCCGATCTATCTACTATGCGCGCTCGTTTTAACCGCTGGAACCACGTTTTTAATGTGGCTTGGGGAGGCAATCACTGAGAAGGGAATCGGAAACGGCATCTCCCTCATCATCTTTGCAGGAATCGTTTCACGTGTCCCGTCAGCCATTGCATCTTTGTATAACATGTTAAGAGTCGGGGAAATCAATGCTTTTTCCATTATCGGGTTGCTTATTATCGTGATATTTATAACCGCAGGTGTTATCTATGTTCAGGAAGGGCAACGTCGAGTGGCGGTTCAATATGCTAAGAGGGTGGNNGTTATCCCCGTCATTTTTGCCATATCCTTGCTTGCGTTCCCGAATACGATCTCATCTTGGATGCCAACTTCAGCGTTTTCAAAATTTGTTCTCGTTTGGTTTAGCATGAACGGAACAGTTAACTCGATCCCTTATATGCTGGTTTACGGTGTGCTCATTATATTCTTTACTTACTTCTACACTGCTATTACCTTCAATCCTGTTGATGTAGCAGACAACTTGAAGAAGTATGGAGGATTCATTCCTGGCCTTCGACCTGGGCGTCCTACGGCAGAGTACTTGTCTAAAATATTGAGCCGTATTACGCTAGCAGGTGGTTTATTTCTTGCTTTGATCGCAGTTCTACCGACACTAGTTATTGGACTCACAGGACTCAAGAACATCTATTTCGGTGGAACATCCCTTCTGATCGTAGTTGGGGTTGCGCTCGAGACGATGAAACAGATTGAATCCCAACTTATGTCGAGGCACTATCAAGGTTTCATGAAATAAGGAGGAGGAAGAGACTTGAAAATTATTTTAATGGGTGGCCCCGGGGCAGGAAAAGGGACCCAGGCTAGTTTACTCGTCGAACGTTTTCATATCCCTCATATTTCGACGGGAGACATGTTTAGAGCTGCCATCAAAAATGGAACAGAATTAGGGCTAAAGGCTAAGT
>PKWS01000245.1 GCA_003132105.1 Desulfosporosinus sp. | reverse complement strand
CGGGATTGAGTGCGATTCCAGCGGTCATCCCATGTTCTTTGATCTGTTGAATCACACGGTGGACATGGCATGTGGCCTCTAGATGAAAGGTGACGTGGTCAGCCCCAGCCGCAGCAAAATCCGTTATATAAAGCTCTGGCCTTTCTGTCATCAGGTGAACATCAAAACGCATACTGGAATGAGCCCTTAGCGCTTTAACCAAAGCCGGCCCAAAGGTAAGATTCGGGACGAAGTGCCCGTCCATCACATCAATATGTAAAACTTCCGTGCCGGCATCCTCAACCAAACGCACCTGTTCTCCGAGTCGAGAGAAATCAGCGGATAAAATAGAAGGGGCAATTTGAATCATCTTAATATTTCCTCTCTGCTTCAATTACTTCTTGCAAGAAGATTAAGTAGTGTTCATATCGAAGAGGAGAAATTTCTCCGTTTTCTAGGGCTTCTTTAATCGCACAATTCGGTTCTTTATCATGAATGCAACTGTTAAACCGACAACGGCGGCGACGCTGGGCGAATTCAGGAAAACACTCTGCTAACTCCGCGCGTTTCATATTCGGTAAAAAGAGGGAGGAAAATCCCGGCGTATCCGCTACTAGCCCCCCTGCACAGACCATCAGCTCAACATGACGCGTGGTATGGCGGCCGCGCTTAGACTTTAGGCTTAATTCCCCTGTCTTTAGTTTCTTTCCGGGAGATAAGGCATTGAAAAGACTAGATTTCCCAGCACCAGAAGGTCCGGCAAGCACGCTGATTTTATCCTTTAACCGGGCACCGACTTCCTCAATTCCCTGACCCGTTTCATTGGAAACTTCAAACACAGTGTATCCTATTTTGCGGTATACATCCATGCTTGTAGGCTCCTCAGAGCCGGTAGTTAAAGAGGCTTCATATTTATCTAATTTAGTAAAAACTAAGATGGGTTCGATTTCCGCGTCCGTCACCTGGATCAACAAACGATCCAGAAGATTAAGATCCGGCTTAGGGGAAGTCAGAGCGAAGACCAGAAGGGCCTGGTCCACGTTGGCAATTGTCGGACGACTTAAAGCGTTTCGTCGTGGCTCAACAGCCTCAATCGTCGCCTTATCCTCCTCTACCGGCAAAATTTTCACCCGATCTCCCGGCAAAAAATCTTGATCTTTAACACGAAAGCGACCGCGCAGGGAACATTCCCATACTCGGTCTTCCGCATAGACATAATAAAATCCACCGTAACCTTTGAGTAAAACTCCTTCGATCATAAGTAATCCTTACTAAACACCTTGTTAGCGACCATTATTTTTTTTTTTCCATTAGGATTAAATCCTTGGGCAAGTGTCCCAGCTCCACTCGAAACAACAATCGTAACCTCAGCTCCCTGCTGAACTGGTTCTCCAGGGTTAGGAGTCGTTCTGATTACAGTGTCTATCGGAGAAGTTAAAGAATCCTGATTTTCTATATGCACAAGCAGTAAATTCTTTATGAGCACAGTATTTGCTTCAGAGGATGTCTGACCGATCACATTTGGCATATTGTCCTGTAGCATTCCATCACTTATTGTCAATCGAATGGATCCGCTTTTTTTCCAAGTAGCATTTGCCGCAGGATCCTGTGCGATAACACTCCCTTTAGGGACAGTCGCACTGGGCTTGGTGTCAAAGGTTGGTTTTGCAGTAAATCCTGCATTACTTATGAAGAGCAAGGCATTATCTTTAGACATCTGTCCAGTCGATACATCTGGAAATATAGCCTTATCGAAACCTCTGCTAACCGTGACTTTAATTGCCCTTCCGATTTTAACGGATGCCCCTGCTTTCGGCTCCTGAGAAATGATGTAGTCTTTATCGATTGTATCACTGAACTCTAAGATAGGATTCGGGTCAAGATTTAGTTTGGCATCTTTTATAAAGCCCCCTGCAACAGATACCGTTTTCCCGACAACATCAGGGACCTTTGTTGATCCTAATGTTACAAAGTTCTTTAATGCCAGCCCTCCGGCTAACGCGAGTAAGAGGAAGAGAAGCACGAGTCCGCCCATAATCCAACGTTTCTTGTTTTTAAACTTAGTGAGGGGTGAATTATTCCCTATAGAATCTTTTACCATGATCGGCGCCAGAACTTTGCCCATTCCTTTGTGAGTCTGGGTTGCTTCCGAGCCATCCGCAAGAGGGATTGCCACCCTGGCAATTGGCCGACCAGCCTGAATGTGGTTCAGATCCGCCAAAAGATCTTTTGCCGATAAGTATCGTTGTTCGGGTGACTTAGCGATCGCCCGCATGATAACAGCTTCGAATTCCTTGTCGATCCGTGGATTTATTACACTCGGCAAAACGGGCTGTTCCTGGAGGTGTTTTAGCGCAATGGTAATCGGGGTTTCTCCGTCATACGGAACTCTACCCGTGACCAATTCATAGAGAACGATTCCTAAGGAGTAAATGTCTGATTGCTCGTTACTTAGTAGCCCTTTGGCCTGTTCGGGCGACAAATAATGAACTGAACCTATGATATCCCCAGTATGGGTCACTGTTGCCGAAGATACGGCCCGCGCAATCCCGAAGTCTGTGACCTTAGCATGTCCATCCGCCGTCACCAAGATATTGTGCGGTTTAATATCCCTATGAATAATATGGTGTTCATGGGCATTTTGTATGGCCTCTGTAATTTGCCGTCCAAGGTTAATTGATTGATCTGTAGACAGTGGAGCATACTCTCGTATGAGTTCTTTGAGATTACGACCTTCCACGTATTCCATGACAATATACTCAGTATCCCCTTCTTTACCCACATCATAAACTGATACGATATTGGGATGGGACAAACTCGCTGCAGATTGGGCTTCCCTTCGAAAACGGCGNNATAAAGTCTTCATCTGAGACAAACTGCTCCCGGAGCACCTTTATCGTCACAACACGGTTAAGTAGAAGATCCTTGGCCTTATAAACAATTGCCATACCACCGGCACCAATTCGGTCCAAGACCTCATATCGTCCCCCAAAGATTTTACTCACTATTTGCCACCTACTTTCTGGCTCAATGCTTCTTGCATGATTTGTCGTGCAAT
>PKWS01000142.1:1680-3010 GCA_003132105.1 Desulfosporosinus sp. | reverse complement strand
ACGGGAATCCCTACAGATGTCGTGGGGCGACACGTAGAAACGCTTATAGACGATCACTTGATATCGGATTCCGCAACGCTTGAGGTTATTCGAAGTGGACAGCGTGTGTCTAAGGTAATTTCTTATCCTAGTGGTTGCGAGGCATTGGTAACTGGTAATCCGTCTTTTGATGAAGAGGGAAACTTGGTCAACGTGGTGTGCGAGGTGCGTGACATAAATGAACTAAGTACCTTGAAGAATGAATTAAAACGTGCTAAACAACTTAACAAGCAATACCAAGAGATCATAAGAAACTATAGTCCAGTGACCAATGCAATGCAGAAAATATCAGTACGCGATCCCAAAATGCAAAGCATCCTAGATGAGCTGCCTAGGATTGGAGATTCTGACGCAACAGTGCTGATCTCCGGCGAGTCTGGGGTAGGAAAAGGGTTAATCGCCTCCCTGCTTCACAAGCATAGTAACCGTAGTACTAAAGGGAAGTTCATAAAGGTGGACTGCAGCGCGATTCCATCCTCATTGATGGAATCAGAATTATTCGGCTATGAGGGAGGAGCATTCACAGGGGCACGCCGAGAGGGCAAGGCGGGGTTGTTGGATCAGGCCAACCACGGTACAGCCTTCTTGGATGAAATCGGCGAGCTACCGCTGTTTCTCCAGGTAAAACTGCTGAGTGTACTTCAGGACCATAAAATACTGCGCGTCGGAGGAACGACGCCTCTGCCCATGGACATTAGGTTCGTGTGTGCCACTAATCGGGATCTAGAGAAGATGGTGGATGAGGGGACATTTCGTAAGGATCTGTATTACCGGCTAAATGTCATACCTGTTGCTATTCCGCCCCTGCGAGAAAGAAAAGAAGATATATTTATGCTGACTTTATCCTTCTTGGACAAATTTTGTCAAAAATATCATCGCAGTCTGAGTTTTGTGCCGGAAGCAATGGACAGCTTATACGAATACTCTTGGCCCGGCAATGTGCGTGAACTGGAGAATGTCGTGGAACGGTTGGTTGTGCTTAGCCAAACTGATCTGATTGAGAAAGCGGATTTATCGGAGAAGATTCGGCGGGCAAGTCAGGTTGTGGTTCTGCAAGATACCGATCTCTCAAGTCGAAAAGAAAGGAAGGTAATTCCGCTGAAAGCGGCGGTGGCAGCCACAGAACGGCAATCGATTGAGCGAGCTCTCCAGCAAAATAAACACCTCGCGCCGACTGCGCAGGCTCTCGGTATCGACATTTCAACCCTTTTACGCAAGTGTAAGAAACTTGGAATCAAACGAGTTGCAGCGTTGGCAGAAATGCGGTGAGTAGGCAATTTTGCCTAGGCTA
>PKWS01000142.1:0-1663 GCA_003132105.1 Desulfosporosinus sp. | reverse complement strand
TCTTGCTCTAGTATAACCATTAGAAGCAGGAAGGGGGTGCCACATTTTTTTACTCTTGCATTATCATCTGACAGGGTTGAAAACAAGTGGATAAGTTAAGCAAAGGCTTTTCTTAACTTACAAATCTAATACGAAAGAGGGAGAGAACTATGAGACCAGTGTATATGGTGTCCGGTGGGATCACAAAATTTGCCAAATCCACACCGAAAAAGGATTTTCGTTATATGGCCAAAGAGTCTTTTGATCAAGCCATGGCCGATGTGCCAAAATTAACCCTAGACCAAATTGACGGCTCAGTCATCGCCTATTTTTCCGATCACTTTACCCGTCAGTTAATGGCAGGGGCTATGGTACAAGATTATTTGGGACTTACGCCAAAACCATCCAAACGAGTTGAATCCGGTGGAGCTACGGGAGGGATGGGCTTTCAAACAGCCTGGGAGGCTATTGCCAGTGGACGGATGAACGTCTGTGCCGCCGTTGGATTTGAAACAATGTCCCATGTGAATACGTGGAAGGGAAATGAATTTATAGCTCTAGCGTCAGATGTTAACTTTGATTACCCAGTCGGCGGGTTTTACACCGGTTATTACGCAATGATGGTCAGGCGGCATATGCATGAATTCGGAACCACAGAGCGGCAACTTGCAGCTGTCTCAGTTAAGAATCATGGAAACGCAATGCATAATCCTTATGCCCAGTTCCCTGCGGAACTAACGATTGAAGATGTACTCAACTCCGAAATGATTGCTGATCCCTTAAAACGTTTGGATATTTGCGTCATGTCAGACGGAGCAGCCACAGCAATCTTGGCCTCGGAAGAGATGGCTTTTAAGTTAACGGATAAACCAATTCTAATTAGCGGTGTGGGTACGGGAACGGATGCTATGCGTTTGTCGGATCGGCCTTCACGCGAAGTCATTCTTCTTAACCACGAACGTGCTGAGGATTATAAAGACTTGAAATACCCGGGGGTCCATTCCTTCAGAGGAGGCCGAGTTGCAGCGAAAGAAGCCTACAAAATGGCTGGGATCGAAAATCCGATAGAGCAGCTTGATTTCGTGGAGCTTCACGATGCCTTTACCTCCTCGGAAATTCAAACCTATGAAGATTTAGGCTTGTGCAAATACGGAGAAGGTGGAAAATTTGTAGAATCGGGAGCAGCTAATGTTAACGGAAAAATGCCGGTGAATCCCTCAGGTGGGCTTTTAGCCTGTGGTCATCCGGTCGGTGCATCAGGCTTGATGCAATCTGTCTTTGCCCTCTGGCAACTTCAGGGGACNNCAAATAAAAGACGCCAAACGAGGTTTGATTCACAGTCATGCTGGGACGGGTACCTATATTACCTGTAGCATTCTCGAAAGGGGGTTCTAAACCATGAGTGAAAAGAAAGTTCAACTGCCAATCAAAATGGAAGAAGCCGAAATAGGATGTGTTCTTTATAACGTTGATCCCATCGTCATGAAATATCACTATGAAGTGGATTACATTCATAGTTATGCTCAAGACTCACCCTTTTTTGAGGGCTTAGCGAAAGGAGAACTCAAAGGTAGTAAATGCACAAAGTGTGGCGGTACCTTTGCAACCCCGCGCAGTCACTGCATGACCTGCGGAGCAGAGACAGAATGGATGCAACTACCTTTGACAGGGAAAGTGCATACCT
>PKWS01000238.1 GCA_003132105.1 Desulfosporosinus sp. | reverse complement strand
AAATGGTTAAATATTGTTAATTATTTAGGACTACAATTTTTTCGCTAAGGGCTGCAACCCATGCCCTATAAGGGATTGGAAATATATGTCGCCAAACTCGGGTAATAAGAGAAATAAAGTTATAGACATACAAACGTGGATTAGGGGCAGACTAATTATTGTTAATCATTGTAGAAATTGGTGATAAAGAAATGTTAGAAAAGGGAAAGATATCTAGTACGCAATTCTATTTTTTAATTCTTATTTTAGCTTTAAGTGTTTCTCTTTTTAGTCTTCCTTCAATTCTTATCGGTCGTGCGAAACAGGATGTTTGGATTGTCATCCTAATTGCCCTGGGGATTGACGCGGTGGTCGCCGTTGTTCTCTATGTCCTGGGACTCAGGTATCCTAATCAAACTATTTTTGAATACAGTGAAGAGATCTTGGGGAGGTTTTTGGGCAAGGGAGTTGGGTTGATATTTGCAATATTTTTTTTATTGATGACTGCTATCATTTTGAATACTATAACCACTTTGCTGACCACGGCAGTTATGCCTGAAACACCAAAGACTGTTTTTTATCTTGTTATGCTCCTAGTGGGTGCTTATGCGGTAAACGCAGGTTTGGAACCCATAGGAAGGTTAAGCGAACTGATTGGCCCATTGGTCGTATTTTGCTTACTATTATCCCCTGCTCTAAATATTAACCATATTAAACTCGAAAACCTAAAACCGGTATTTCAACTAAGCCTGCTGAAAGATTTGGAGTACAGCCTTTTGCCCGGGAGCTTATATGGGATCTGTATCATTATGAGTGTCTTTATGGCTTATCATAACGACCCAAAAAACACCTTAAAAGCAAAATTGGGAGGGTTGGTCACAGGAACTCTTTTGATCATTTTTAATTTTTTAACGGTCATCATGGTTTTTGGAGCCGATCTAGGTTCCCAATTACGGTTTCCTTTGTACAGCCTTGCCCAAATGATCGAAATCGGGGATTTTTTTGAACGCTTAGAACCGATAGTTATGTTTTTTTGGATTGCAGCCGGTTTTATAAGTATAACCATGCTTTATTATGTTAGTACGCTTGGGTTTGCACAACTGTTAANNGGATGCTCTTGTTAAAGGAATTTTGCCTTATCTTGCTTTATCGGTAGAAGGAGGTTTAACAACTCTGCTTTTATTGGTCAGCCTTTTTAGACACCGCAAGAAACCAATTTGGATAAAGCAGAGGGGATAGAGATGCTAAAAATCTTAACTCAACTATGGAATTCAAAAAAAAAAATAGACCGGAAAACTAGAATTCCGGAGACCGCTCTATCTGAATCTCCCGATCTAGACTCCCAGCTGGCGGTAAACCTGTCGCAAATCAAAGAACGTTTTAAGGGCAGTGTCGATGTGGCCTATCGGGAATTTTCACTCGGCTTTGATCTTAACAAGAAGGCTGGGCTCATTTATATTTGTGGTTTGGTCAGCTCTGAACTGACGAATAAGACAATTTTGAAGCCTTTGATGTTTGATCTTCTTAAAAATGAAGAGCTGAAAAACATGGAACCGGGAAATCTTCTTGAGAAAATTAAAAGTTGCGCCTTACCGAATAGTGGCATTCGAGAGGCCGCAACTTTACAAGACGTGATCACTGGAATTTTGTCTGGAGATACGGCTTTACTCCTAGATGGTTTTCCAACGGCCTTGTTGATTGAGACCAAAGGTTGGGAAATGATGGGGATAAACGAACCAGATACTGAAGCCGTCGTTCGGGGCCCTCGTGAGGGTTTTACTGAAACTATAGGGGTTAATACTGCAATGTTGCGCCGCAAAATTAAAAATGAGAAGTTGCGTTTGGAAAGCTTGAACTTAGGTCGGCAAACTAAAACCCTAGTTTATATTGCCTATATAGAAGGCATCGTCAATGAAAAAATTGTTACAGAAGTAAAAAAGCGCCTTCAAAGGATTGATATTGATGCAATTTTGGAAAGCGGTTATATCGAACAACTAATTGAGGATGCCCCAACTTCAATTTTCCCAACGATTGGCAACACGGAAAAACCAGATATCCTGGCAGCTAAACTGCTCGAGGGCAGAGTAGGGATCTTTGTTGACGGGACACCTTTTGTATTAACCGTTCCCTACTTGCTGATTGAAGCGTTTCAAAGCGCTGAAGATTATTATTCGAGGCCTTATTATTCAACGCTTATTCGGATAATTCGCTATGTCGCCTTATTTATTTCAACTTTATTTCCGGCTCTGTATGTTGCTTTGCAGAGTTTTCATCCGGAGATGATCCCAACGTCTTTGCTCATCAGCATGGCCGGTGCTAGGGAGGGGGTTCCTTTCCCTGCCTATATCGAAGCCTTTGTAATGGGAGTGGTTTTTGAAATCATGCGGGAAGCAGGTGTTCGGATGCCCAGGCCGATTGGTCAATCTGTAAGCATTGTAGGTTCTTTGGTCTTGGGAGAAGCGGCGGTACGCGCTGGATTTATTAGCAATCCGATGGTAATTGTCGTCGCAATTACTGCTATTGCAAGTTTTGTAATTACTCCCCTAGCAGATGCGATGGCGCTCATGCGGTTATTTTTTTTGTTCTGTGCCAGCACCCTTGGTTTGTTTGGCCTGTTAATGGGAATTTTGTTCATCAATATTCACGTGATGAAATTACGTTCTTTTGGCATACCTTACCTCTACCCTGTGGCTCCAATGAATTTTGGAGAATTAAAAGATGTATTCATCCGCGCCCCCCTCTGGACTCGTATTTTCCGTCCCAGGCTTTTAAGCCAAAACCGAGTTAGGGGGAGTTCAGATAAACCGTCTCCCAATAAAAATCAAAGGAATGAAGAATCATGAGGGGAAAGAGAGGAGTTGTGTTCCTCCTATTAATCTTATCCATCATCCTTTTGACAACAGGGTGTTGGAATCGCAAAGAACTAAACCAGTTGGCGATTGTTGCGGCGGTTGGGGTTGATAAAGGAGATGATCAAAAAATACAACTTACCATTCAGATTATTAAACCAGGAACACTCAAAGAGGGTGGATCAGGAACTGAAAAACCGGTATGGATCATAAAGAGTAGCGGTAATACTGTTTTTGAAGCCGTTAGGAATTTTGTGGCAAAATCGGGACGTAAGCTTTTTTGGCCACATACCATGGTTATTGTCATTGGAGATAAAATAGCTAAGGAGGGAATTCTTCCAGTCATCGACTGGTTTCTCCGGGATCCCGAAATGCGTCTGCGTACCTTCGTTTTAGTAACCCAAGGAGAGGCTTCAGAAATTATCAATGGCGATTCAGGATTAGAAAAAATCCCAGCCAGTCATCTAGAGCGGATGATTAAAGATTCTGATATTTTGTCGGAAAGCGTAGCGACTAATCTTATGGACGTCACTAATATGATACTTTCTCAGCCAAGTCATTCGGTTATCGGCAGTGTCGACAAAACTAAATCCGGACAGGGTGAAGAAGAAGAACTTTCTCTCAGAGGAGCTGGGGTTTTTCGGAAAGATAAATTACTCGGCTGGCTTAATCCTTTAGAAACTAGGGGATATCTATGGATAAAGGGTAAAGTAAAAAGCGGGGTTATCATCGTTCCCAGCCCAGAACATCCCGATCAATTGATATCTCTGGAAATAATCAAGTCTAAGAGCAAGATAATACCGAGGTTGGAAAATGGTACGTTAAAATATACCATTGAAGTGGATGTAACCAGCAATCTTGGAGAGCAAATGGGCACTGAAGACTTAATTAACCCGGAAATGTTTACTGTTTTGGAAGATGAGCAACGCCAAGCTGTGGAAAAAGAAATAGTTACTTTAATACAAAAAGCCCAGGAAGACTACAAATTAGATATTCTTGGTCTGGGCGAGGCAACCCTGCGTGAATTACCCCAGGAATGGAATAAGGTAAAGGATCAGTGGGAGGAGAAATTTCCTCAAGCTGAAATTGAGGTGAAGGTTAATTCTAAGTTGTTGCATTCAGGCATGCTGGATAGTTTAAAACTACCAAAGTAAGGATTGAAAATGCTAAAATTTTCCGTTTTTTATAGGATTGCTCAAAATCTCAAAAACAGCAACTATTTGCACATGATGTCTCGACATGTGCAAATAGTTGCTGTTTGTACATATATATCACCCTAATATCTCCAACTGAATATTTCGGTGTGGCAGCGGTTCTTCCTTATATTTGAGTATGAAAGGCTAAAATTTAAAGCTAGTGGATAATCTTAGCCCTGAGAAGATCCAGACCAGCCCTGCCATACATGGTACGTTTGATCATTTTCAGCCGATTGTTATTACCTTCAAGAAAACCATTACTATAATCACTGATAATCGAATTTTTAACGGCTACAAAATCTCTGACAATACCATTTGCCAATGATTTCAAGTTTTTGTTACTGCT
>PKWS01000144.1 GCA_003132105.1 Desulfosporosinus sp. | reverse complement strand
TCAGTAAATACTCTGCTTGTGCAGATGGTTGAGCTTGCATTTGTTCGGCGGCAATTAAGCGCTGAGTATCGCTAGTGTTTTGCAGACCACGGCTCTGTGCTTCAATGGCCTGTAATTCAGCCTGAGTAAGTGAAGTAATTAACATACTCTGCCTTACAAGGGCCACACTTAGACTGTCTAATAGACAATTCTGTAAAGTATGCAATAAAGGATGACGTTATCATAGATTATAATAATGATTATAAAATAATACCGTTTGCTCAAACAGATGTAGTAGAATCTTTTCTAGCGGGAATAAATAATGCTTATTTTAAAGTAATGGAAAAGGGATATGAGTCTGAAGTGATTGGTAGCATGGATAATTTAGATGGTCTTTCGGATGAGTTAAAGGAAAGGGTTAAAACAACCTTAAGAGATGCACTCGAAGCATATATAGAAAAAATTGCTGATCACGCGAGAGAGACCTCAATACAACCAGTTTCCCAAGCGGTTAGAATACTCCCTAAGGAAGAGTTAGCGTCAATGGCCGAGTCCCTAGTAAACTTGACGTCATTCAAAAGACAAGTTGCTTTAGATAGTTTTGAGGGTACTGTAGGGGGGCCAATTGATGTGGCTGTTATTTCGAGGGGCGACGGCTTCATTTGGATTAAGAGAAAACACTACTTTAAACCTGAGCTTAACAGCCAATTTTTTGATAATAAACGATTAGCAAGGGAAGGAGGTTGTAACGGTGAAAAATGATAGTTATATTAAATTTCTTCAAGAAAGTTATAAGAATAAGCATGCTATTAATACTGCACAACCAATTACTATGCCGCCTAAAAGGGTTGAGAGCGGAATTGAATTTGATAGAAGATTAAGGGAGCAGCCACAGAAACCGACTGAGAAGTTTTTTCTTTGAAATTTCTTAACAGGAAAAGTCCCATTAATAGATGATCTGTTTAACGGATATAGGAGCAACAAACCATGAAAATCCTCTCAACCCCGATCACAGTCCTAGCCCACTTCGACAACGACGGCACACCTCACCCCATCCACTTCAAGCTCGCCGACAAGGAGATCAAGATCGAGCAGGTGGTATCTGTAACCGAGGAGAAGCAAGCAGGCAATAAGATGATGGTCTTCCGGTGCCAGAGCGAGATCGGTGGAGAGCTGAAGCCGTTTGAGATTAAGTTTGAGTTAGGGACTTGTAAGTGGTATTTGTGGAAGATGTAAAAGGGAGAGCAATTGAGCTCTCCCTTTGGTTTATTCACATAAGATTATAGGGGAATCTTATACCTAATACCATCCTCTGTATGGATACGGTGCATAGGGATAAGAATAATATGAAGATGGGTAATAGCGGGGTCTCTCTATAGCAGCCCCTAAACCTAAACCCAGAGCAAAGGGAAGAAATCCAAAACCAAACATAAGATCAGCTCCTTACATGAAGAAATCTATTTTAGAATATCACGCCTAAAGCGATAAGAATCAAAATAGCAACAGCAATGATTCCTACACCAACCCCGCCGCCGACAGGGGGGCAACATACAGGGGGAGGACAGCATGCTCCGCGCATTCCGCCTTGACCAAGTCCGCCAAAACTCATTCCTTGACCCATTCCGAACATAAGAATTTCCTCCTTTCAAATTAGAATACTATTCCCATTGCGATAAGCAGAAGAATAATCACGACTACAATCGCGATTCCTTCTCCAAAACGGTTTCTTTCGGGGCGACAACAATCATCACGATCACCACTACCACCAAATGCCATTTGCGTTTCCTCCTTTGTTAAGAGATAGTACATAATATGCACAAGCTGGGTTATGTGGAACAATATGGTAAATAAACTGAGTAGCTGTAAGTGGTTTTTGTGGAAGATGTAAACATAACAAAAGCCCGGCTATTAATTTAGTCGGGTTTTTGTTATTTATGAGCTATGAACGACTTGAGATATTCCTAATTCAAGGTAATTTTTGCGCTGTTTAATCTCAAATATTGACCGTTCGTAACGGTGATATATCTTTCTTCCTTGAAATTGTCATTTGTAATAATACTATTCAAGCTATGGGAGCTATCACTGCTGACCTCTACATATGCGTCCCCCACAGGAGTAACTTTGTATTCTCCAGCAGGCAGATCAATTCCTACTTTATACATACCATCTGATAGGAATCCACCAACTGGTTGAACTTTAGGAGCATCCTGAAAGGCATATGCTACGCAATCCGTCATTTTGAGGTATTGACCGTCTGAAACTGAGATGATAGTCCTGTTACTAAAATTATCATTTGCCAAAATACTATCCAATTGACCAGTTGAGTCTTTATCTACCTCAAAATAAGATTGATCTGACGCAATCAATACGTATTCTCCCGCCGGCATATCAGACCCAATTTTATACATTCCAGCTGAATATGTTTTCGCGGCTGGTACCGCATTAATAAATCCATCACGTACACCATCAGGAACAACAGCTGCGCCGCCGAGGGCTGTAATGCTAGAAGTGAGTTTGAGTTTACTGTTCACAAAAGCAGCTGCAGTAGGAACTGTTCCGTCTGTGAGAACAATAGCTGACTTAGTCTGAGCTGCAAGTGGTGCACCGGCAAGAGCATCAATTGCGGTTATGCCGTTAGCTACGAATACATTACCAAAGTCGAGTGAAGAGGCGAAGTCTTGAATGACTTGGTTGTTGGTGTCATAGGCGGTGTTGCCAGCATGACGAATTGCGCTTGGAACCGTTGCTTTTACATTATCGCTAATTACGCCTGTTCCACCAATAACATCACCAGAGGTAATCGCAGGATTAGCAGATATGTAAGCCTTTACACTTGCAGGAAGTGTATCTTTGTCAGTTAAGAGTATAGGCTCGTTGGCAGCAGAGGCAATCGCCGCGATAGATAATGCATCTTGCAAGCCGTTAGCTACAGCTATTTTCGTAACTCCCACCATTTTTGAAGCAATATTTACGGATGTAGCAGCCCGGTCAAATCCGCCTAGAGGTACAACCTCAATATTCATACCCGCTAACTCAGTAAGGACTCCTTGGCCGATAACAGCTGTTCCACTCGTCACATAAACCTTCGTTACCGCGAGCTTAACCAGTTCAGCTTTAGTATCAGTATCGAGCACATTTCCCGCCCCTGTCAGAAGGATCGGAGCCTTTAAGTAGGAAGCGAGTGGCCCGGCGGTTAGTGCATCAACCATACCATAAGAGGCTGAAGACGCGAGAATTGCGGTTCCAGTCCAGCCTGTTTGATCTGCGATTGCTACTGCGGTTTGAGCAGCAGTTGTACCTGCTAAGCGAGTTGGGATTGTCCCTGTAGCAAATGCGTTAAAGGGAACCATAGTCAGTGCCATACCTGCGATAACTAAGGAAGCTAAGGCTTTTTTAGTCTTTTCCATTTATTAAATTTCTCCTCTCATCTTTTGTATCTCTTCTTAAATGAACTATCTCTTTTCTTTAACCTAGGGCGTTTTTAGTCACCCTCACTCCCTTTAAAGTAATCATTCTACCAACAAACAAGCCAAGTACAAACATCATAACCCCTTCCATTAGCCTTATTACTGAAATTCAATGTTATAAGGTCTTCTCCTGCCCTCCAACATTCTTAATGGTTTTGCGACAAGTACTAAGACCTAACCGCTTGGGTAACATTTAGGTAACGTAATCAGAATAAAGGTGATGAAACAGGCTAAATATGTTACAATGCTAAAAAGGAGAAACCCTTGCTGTATGCGCCTTATGATGCAGGAACTAATATAATACAGCATTAATTTCTTATTAGGAGGAGTAACTGTGATTACAGAAGTTTACCCGAAGATTTTCAAAAATGAAATACCTTTGCCAAAAAATCCCTTAAAGGCTATCAATAGTTACATCATAATATCCGAGAATAGGAATTTGATCATCGATACAGGATTTAACACAGCAGAATGCCAGACTGAGTTGATGAGGGGTCTGGAGGAACTAAACATTGACCTGAAAAAAACTGATCTCCTGATTACCCATATGCATACTGATCACTCAGGTCTTGCTCCAGCCCTCAAGAAACACGGAGTACAAGCAATCTATTTTAGTCAGACAGATGGAGATTTGTTTAATCAAACCTCCAAAAGAGATAGTTTTTACCAAACACTGAACCAAATATTTGGCTTTAAAAGCGACAACTCCTTAAGTTTTGGCAAAGAGTTCGGGACCAGGCTGATCGAACCGCTGGAATTCACCCCGCTGCTTGAGGGGAACGAAGTAGTTGTAGGAGATTATTGCTTTGAAGTGGTGGATATTCCCGGCCATACGCCAGGGCATATCGGCTTGTATGAAAGAAAACATAAGCTGTTTTTTTGTGGAGACCATATTTTAGACGAAATAACTCCAAATATAACGTTCTGGGGATTTGAACAGGACATTTTGGATACATATTTGACTAGCCTAAACAAGGTGTATGAGTTTGAAATTGATTACTTATTTACAGCTCATAGGAAAATAATCAGGGATCACCAGAAAAGAATCACAGAGCTTCTAGACCACCATGAAGAACGCCTAAAGGAGATCCTAAGCATTTTAAAAGATGGCAAAAAGACAGCCAGCGAGATGGCTGCTTCTATGCATTGGGATGTGAGTCATAAAAAATGGGAGGATTTTCCACACTCCCAAAAGTGGTTTGCCTCGGGGGAAGCTCTGTCTCATTTAGAACATTTAGTGCATATTGGACTCGTTGACCGGAAAGATAAGAATGGGATGCTCGTTTATGGACTAAAATGAAATCTAAAGATGATGGTCTGTGGCCGTTGCGTTGCTAAGTGTAAGAAGGGGAGGAATTGTACATGCATGACTATCTCATTTTGCCTAAAGCAGTTTCAATACGCTCTAAAGCTTTCTGGATATTCGCTATCGAATTCGCATAGGAGAAACGAAGGAATCCTTCACCGTAAGAGCCAAAAGCAGTACCCCCTAAACAAGCGACTCCTGCATCGTTTAAAAGATAGTCAGCAATCTCTTTACTGTCTTTGTTGAATGATTTTAGATTGGGGAATACGTAAAAAGACCCCTCTGGCAATATACAGCTCACTCCAGGAATAGAGTTTAAGCCATTAACCATAATGTCGCGGCGCCTTTTAAACTCAGCTACCATAGTATTGACTTCATTTTGGGGTCCTGTGAGTGCTTCTTTACCAGCCATCTGAGTAAAAGCAGAGGTGCAGGAATTAGAATTGACCATCAGTTGAGCGATTTTAGCAGCTATTTCTGGGTGCATAACCCCGTAACCCAACCGCCAGCCAGTCATGGCATAGGTCTTAGAAAACCCGTCTAAAATAATGGTCCAATCCTTCATACCTGGTAACGAGGCAATGGACAGCGGGTGTATATCACCATACACGATGCGATCATAGATTTCATCGGACAGAACAAGTATCCCTTTTCCTCTCACTAAATCTGCAATTGCTTTGACGTCTTCACTCGTGAGCACTCCGCCGGTAGGATTGCCTGGGGAGTTAATAATGAGCATTTTAGTCTTGGGTGTAATCAACTGGGCAAGTTCATGAACGTCTAAGCGAAACTGATTTCCTTCTCGCAAAGGGATAGGGACAGGCTTTCCGCCAACAAAGCGAATGACGGATTCATAAATGGGAAAGCCAGGATTCGGAAAAATTACTTCATCACCTGGATTCACAGTTGCCATAATAGAGAAAAACATGATGGGCTTTCCACCGGGGACGATCACGACATCGTCGGCAGAAGCATCGACATTTTTATGGAAACGGATGTAGTTAGCGATTGTTTCTCTTACTTCTGGAATACCTGGCGCGGCTGTATAGTGTGTATATCCACTGTTTAGGGCAAGGCAAGCGGCATCAATAATATTTCTAGGAGTGTCAAAGTCCGGTTCGCCAATTTCCAAATGGACTACATCCTTTCCCTGAACTTCCAACCTTTTTGCTTTTGCTAAAACTTCAAAAGCAGTTTCTGTACCGAGCAAGGACATTCTATCTGCAAACACATTCTTCATTCTGATACTTCTTTCTTTTTTGAATTTAATTGTGATTTATTATTTGTACACCTCGGGGTTTAGACAATTCGGGGGAAGTTCTCCCCTCATGGCCGCTAGAATATTGGACACAGCTATTGTGCCCATTTTGGCGCGCGTGTCGATAGTGGCACTGGCAATGTGAGGACATAGGATGGCATTGTCAAGTTCTTTTAGCCCTTCTACCAGTCCAGGTTCGAATTCGTAGACATCAAGACCTGCTCCCCAGATTTCCCCTGATTGTAAAGCCTTCACCAGTGCTAATTCGTCCACGATAGGACCGCGGGAAGTATTAATTAAAATAGCTGTTTTTTTCATGAGTTTTAACTCTTTTTCACCGATCAAATGGAATGTTTCAGGGAGAAGTGGAGTATGGAGCGAAACAAAATCTGACTCTTGGAGAAGCATTTCTAGGCTGGCGTATTGACCGCCGGTTTCTAGTTCAAATTGCTGGTTAGCCGCTACGTCAGTATAGAGTACCGTCATATCGAAGGCTTTTGCCCTTTTAGCAAAAGACAAGCCTATTCTTCCTGCACCTATTACGCCAACCGTTTTGTGAATTACATCCTGTCCAAGAAAGAGCATCGGTCCCCAACCTTTAAATTTGCCCATTCTCGTGTACTTATCCGATTCTACAACTCTCCGCGCTA
>PKWS01000321.1 GCA_003132105.1 Desulfosporosinus sp. | reverse complement strand
CTAACCCAACCAGCATTTTGAGGGCATCTCGAATCACTGTCCGGCTTACAGAAAACATGGTGCACATTTCGCGTTCGGCGGGTAGCTTATCACCTGGCTTAAGTTCGCCAATGTTAATTGCTTGCATAATCTGATTTACAATACCTTCGGATAAGTTACCATGAAACTTAACGGGTTCAAACATAACACCACCTACCTCACTTTTTTACAAAGTATTGTTTCACAATGCTACGGAGGCAACAACTGAGCATCATCTGTTGGCAAGGTAGGGCACAAAAGCATACCTCTTCAACCAGTTAAGGGTTTAACGAAAATCTAAACAATTTTTTTCCGGAACTAGAAACCTTCCTTGCCCAACACCTTAGTTAGAACGCTTGCTTAAACCAACGATGCTATTCATTGACGAAGCGCATCCATAAGCGGCGGCTCTGCAATTAAACACACTATATTAATCCGAATGTTCTAAAAAGAGTCAGGATCATAATTAGCACGGTTGATACAATCAAAACATAAAATCCGTTCCAACGAAATCCGACCTGAATCGGAGATTGCTCAGTTAATCCGGCTATTGCAATAACATTAGCTGCTGAAGGGGTACTACCAACCAAATGACGTAAAACACACGCTAAGACAATATTTAGCAGTAAGAAGCCAGTTTTCCCTACTCTAAGGCAAACCAGCTAGTATGATATGTCCATATTTACCTCATTGCGCTGGCCTCTCGATCTGGGATAACATTATTGTATAGGGTGGTTATTGCAACGTTAATTTTGACACTATATTTGATAACCATTTTAGTGGATTTCCAGAAGCTTTTTGAACTATTTATTTCGTTATCAAATACCATCGTTTTTGATAATAAGCCGACTTTTCCTTAGCGTTGGAAGAATTGGCTTATTATTACCATATAATGCCTTAACGTGGGTTTTACGTCATTATGTTGGCCCTACCCCCTGAAGGAGATATTGAAATCCCCATCGACCAGCTGATGGCCAAAATCAAGGCCATGTAGGTAGGAGTCACGCCGTAAGCTGTGGTGTTTACTGTTCCTCCAAGAATCGTAACTGTTATAATTGGATGTACACCCAAAACTGACAAAATGAGACTACCGAAAATAATTACGACGGAAAGTGACAAAGCGTTACTGCCCACGATCAAGTTTAGAATATGTGGTACATAATTACCTAAGTGAGAGTAAGAGATACTAGTTGCAAACAATCCGGCTCCGACAAAAAGGACAATTTCATTTTTCAATCTTGGAAGCCTTTCATTAAAATAGTCTCCCTTGAACTCTCTGAGTAGAACTGGCAAACGTCGGATCGAGGCCAGCCAGATGACAGGGGAAACCAAAGAAGCTATGGAAACCACGATGACCGCTGATATTCCGGTTATTAGGGATACAATGCCTATAAGAGATATCAAAGCAATACTAAAAACACTTAACTCTATAACTTTCCGCAAATTAATTTCTGCAACAGGTTTAAGCTTTTCAGTGGTAGCAGCTGTATCAACAACAGTAGTATAACTATTCTCTACTCTTCTTCCTTCCAACATCACCATGGTATATCCGATTAAACCAGCTATCATACCGAATAAAATGCCATAAGGAAAAAATAAGGACCATTTTGCACCAGTTAATTGTACTATCAAGGCAATGGCCGGCGTCGTTGGCGCCCAAATCGAGCATGTGGTAAACCCCCTGCTGATGGCTAGGCTAAGCAACTTTTTATTAGAACTTTTATTGCTGGCCATGCTAATTTGATGCACTAGCGGCACAACCCCCATATTTACCAAAACGCCTATAAAAGCAGACATTAGACTCACTAGCAAGTAAAAGCGGTTGTTTGTATAAACATAGCGCCTGAAAGCGCCTTGCAGAGATTCGAAATACCCTCCATATTGAAGAGGTATACCCAACAACGGTACCAAGGTAAACATAACTATCATATAAAGGTTTTCCTGGAAAGCCTACTTTCATATGTTTAACGGAGCATGATAGAAAAGTAATAGCATAATACTTAACGCAAATGATACATAACCGATCACCTTTGCCGAACCGTTGACAACTGTCAAGCTAAGTGTGATAACGATGACGAGAAAAATTAGATTGATATCTCTGATTAAATTGGATTTGATAAGCAGGTTAATTAAGTAAACAATCGCCAGACAAAAGGTGCATACGCTGCGGATACGGGTAGCTAATACTGACACCGACAAGCTCTTACCAAACTTATATAATCCACTGCTACTCATACTCATCTCCTTTAACCACATTCTATTCATATCTGTGCCCTGCTTAGCGGGGTAATGTGTGTCGTAATAATCATGTTGTCGGGATATTCACCAATTTTCATGATACTTTGTGCCTCAAGGGGACATGGGAGTTTCGTAACTCTTTGACCGTAGGAATTCGTTCGATGACTCGAATGAATAGAGAGTAAATCATGGCCGAATAATTAAGTCGTGTTGGTGCTCCCAGGAATGCTTTTTTGGAAACAGCTCTCAACAACGGGGAAATATCTAATGAGTCAAAAAGGAGGGGATATGATTTCCTCGGAGACATTTCTAAAATTTCTTCCAAGGAAAATGGACTTTCTTGGCGAATACAAAACATTGGGAGTACTCCGTTCTACCTCTCGGTGTTAGTTTGGTCACTTACACTCTTTCGAGGTTTTGGGGAGGTACTCCTCTTTTTGTCCTTAGAAATATCAAGTGTACCAACGGATTCGAATTATGAAACTAACTCAACTAAATAACTTTTCTAGCTTTGAGCGCGTCTATTTCTGCAGTGGTATACCCTAAATACTTGGATAGAATTTCATAATTATGTTCACCAAGTAGCGGCGGACGTCTGTCAATATTAACAGGGGTTAACGAGAATTTGTACGGGAAACCCAATTGCTTAATTACACCGGCTATCGGATGCTCAATTTCCTGGCACATCTCTCTAGCCTTCATGTGAGGATCTTCAAAAACTTCTTTTAAGTTCAAGATAGGCCCACACGGCAAGCTAGCACCTTCAAACAGTTCCAGCCATTCGGCACAGGTCTTAGTCCGCATTCTATCTTCTAAAATAGGTGCAATTGTTCCCCTGTTTTGTACGCGCTTTTTGTTGGTATTAAAACGTTCATCATCAATTAGTTCCGGCATGCCAATAGCATGACAAAACTTAGGATACATCGAATCACTAGTGGCCACCACCTGCACATAGCTACCGTCCATAGTTTCAAACGCTCCGGCCGGCACGCGGTGGATATGATCCATACCATACCTGCCTGGCACAACATCAGTCGCGAAATACTCCATAGCCATTACTGTTAGCAGCGAAATCATTGAGTCATACAAGGCCACGTCAATATATTGTCCTTTGCCCGTTTCTTTGCGGTATAAGAGTGCGGCCTGCACCGCAATAACGGCATTTAGAGCAGCAACTAAATCAGTGATGGGTATTCCTACTTTGACGGGTGAGCGGCCTTTTTCACCGGTCAAAGACATCAGCCCGGTCATACCCTGAATAGTAGGGTCATACGCCTTTTTATTCCGGTAAGGGCCATTTTGCCCAAACCCGGATAGAGAACAATACACGAGGCCGGTGTTCACCTTGCTTAACGTTTCATAATCAATATGCAGTTTTTTTGCCACGCCTGGCGTAAAATTTTCGATAACAACATCTACATTACGGACAAGTCCTGCTACAATTTTTTGCGCCTGAGGATCTTTTAAATTTAAAGTAATTGCCTTTTTATTGCGGTTGATAGCACAAAAGTATCCACTTTCCCCTTGGGCCAACGTCGGTGGCCAACTCCGGCACTCATCACCATCTAATGGCTCAACCTTGATTATCTCTGCGCCCATATCGCCCAATATCATGGTGGCATATGGACCTGCTAATACTCGGGTAAAATCGAGTATTTTTATATGCTTAAGTAACTTTTCCATGTACTATTCCCCCACATCGTACCTGACCGGCAAATGTCGCGCGGAAATTAATTATTTCGTATAATCGAACCTGGTCTCGAAAATGCTCCGAGCGATCATATTCATCTGCGCCTCGGTAGTACCGCCACCGATTTGGAACATACGGACATCGCGCAGCATACGCTCAAGTGGCAGGTCACGGGAATAGCCAGCTGCGCCAAACATTTGAAGCGACTCGCTGACAATTTCAAGAGCAGCATGCGCTGTGAAAGCCTTGGCAATAGACGCTTCCTTCATTTGGGGCAACATGACATTGTTGGACAAGTGTCGGGCATTGCAAGCGGCGCGATATAGTAGCAGACGGGACGCATTTAATTTCATCTCGGAGTCAGCTGCCATCCATTGCAAACCTTGGAATTCGCTTATTTTCTTGCCAAAAGCTTTACGTTGCTTCATATACTCAACAGCAAGGTCATGCGCTCCCTGAGCTATGCCTAGTGATACAGTCCCAGCGCCGATACGTTGTGCATTATAACCATTCATTAATTTTTTAAAGCCCTCTTTGCGGTCGCAAACTACTATATTTTCCTCAGGAACTTCGCAGTTTTCGAAGATCAACTCGCACTCCGGGATTCCTCTAAGGCCCATCGCATCCTCTACTTTACCAAAACTAAAACCGGGAGCTCCTTTATCAACTAATACACCGCCAATACCTTGATCAATACCGTCTTTATCGATAATTCGTGCGAAAATAAGGTGAGTATTGGAAATTGTGCCGCCAGTAATCCAGTGCTTTATACCATTGAGAACATAGCGGCCACCTTTTTGCACTGCGGTAGTCTTAAGGGCGGTAAGATCAGTCCCGGCATTGGGCTCGGTCATACCGATAGCAGGCTTATCCCCTTCCTCTAGAATCCGTTTAGCAACTAGTTTTTGTTGTGCTTCAGTACCATATGCCATAATTGAACCAAGAGCTCCCATATTCGTCTCCACGACAATCCGCGCCGTAACACCACAATACTTGGCAATTTGTTCAATTACCAGCACGACGTCAATCAAAGGCCGCTCCTTACCACCAAATTTTTTAGGGATGGTCATTCCCAGAAAGCCTGCCTGCTGCAGTATTTCTACATTCTCCCATGGATACTCGTGATTTTTGTCCCAGCGTGCCGCCTTAGGGGCAAATTCATTTTTTCCCAGTTTGTCGGCCAATTCCACTAGCATTTTTTGCTCCGTGCTTAGTTGGAAATCCATACCTCATCCTCCCATATTAGTAGTAATATACTGTTTATAAAATGTACAGTTACTACCCTTTATTATCCAGGCACATTCGCCCTAATTTTTTTTCGCTCCATCTTTAACCCAGTTGGTGATTGTCTGGATTTGATCTTTGCTTAAAGGTTCTAGTACAGGCATGACGGGTTCCACAGAACCGTTAATGCGCTTAATGAGCATACTATCTTCGGGTTTCCCCGCAGATACTCTTTCTAAAGTCTTGGCATACGTCGCCATATCAACATGGCATTGGACACATTTGCTTTTCAAGATCGGTTGGACATCCTTTTTGTAGCTAGGATGATCTACCACCCCTGCAGCCAGAACTGTTGGTACAGAACTCATTCCTTCATAGGTGAGGAAAATCATACCCACCACTAGGAAGGCAGCACTGCCCAAAGCAAACGGACGCTTACGAGGATTCCGACTTTTGTTGCGATCAATCCAAGGTAAGGCGAAGAAAACAGCGAAGAATATGATAGGTATAACCACTATGCCTAAGACATCTAATTGACCAGGGAAGTATTTGAGAAACTGATATACCCCAAAAAAATACCAAGCAGGCTCAGGGATATACCCCATTTTGTTCAAGGCATCTGCTGGTGCGCCGAGTCCTTTGGGGTAGATTCCTGCTAAAACCCAAGTTGCGATGAAGACCACAAATACCAGGAGAATCATTTTGAACGCTACATTAGGCCAGAAGGGGGAAGATTTCCTAGAAATATCTTCGCCGCGATGCTGGGCTTTAGCCAACTCATCCGTTGAAGCCATTCCTTGTCGCAAAACAAAGAAGAAATGAGGCATAAAGGCCAAAAGGATAATGGCTGGCAAAACTAACATGTGCCCAGAATAAAAACGAGTTAAAGTGGTTCCTGTAACTTGAGCCCCACCACGCAAGACGTTGACGAGGAAATTGCCAATGCCCGGCACATATCCAGCCATAGAGGACCCTACGGTTGTAGCCCAGTACCCTTCTTGATCCCAGGGCAAAAGGTAGCCGGTAAAAGAGGACCCCAAGGTTCCTATGAAGAGTACGCCACCCATGACCCACGTTAACTCGCGAGGACGTTTATAGGCACCCTCATAAAATACGCGCAATAAATGCACAACCACTAGGATGACCATAAAGTTAGCATTCCACGAGTGTATGGAACGAACGTAGTTACCGACAGGTGATGCTTGAAGCGCTTGAATACTGGCATATGCGTCGGTAGCCGAGGGCTTATAGACCATGGCCAGGAGAATTCCCGTCACGGCCTGGCTAACAAAGATAAAGAGGGTGGCAAAACCCAAATAATCTAAGAAATTACTGCGTTTGGGTACCGGGTGGGCAAACAGAGAAGCCATAAGAGCACTCACATTGAGCCGTTCATCTAACCATTTCACCATACCAGCCTGAAAAGAGGTTTTATCTATACACTTCAGTTCGTTACCTAACGAGTCAAAAGTCCTCCGTCGCACTTCCATTTGTGTTCTCTCCTTTCGCATCCTAAGTAGTGGAATATTGGCCTCATCTGCTTACAAATGTATATTTAGGCTGCAATTTGACTAACCATTTCATCATACCAGCCTCACCCCAAGCAGCACGTTGTCGCCCTCTATTTTGACCATCCGACGATGGAGAGGTTTGGGTGGCGGACCGAATAGCACTGTTCCCTTAATATCAAAAGACCCACCATGGCAGGGGCACATAAACTGCTTGATTGCTGGCACCCAGATCACGTTACATTCTAAATGGGTACAGTGAAAATCGAGCGCGATAAACCCTTCGGAGCCGAGGTTGACAACGTAGACTCCTTCTTCAGTGCCTGCTCCTTTATAGCCGACGAGAGTTGGCGTATTCACGGGGAATTTCCCGACACTACCTACATCTTGAAGTTTACTAGCAGCCAAAGCAGATTCCGGCCACATGAACTTGCCAAAGAGGCCTACATACGATAAACCAATGATCGCTCCTATTGTGCCAATGCCCATACTTAAAAATTTGCGTCGACCCAAGGTTGTAGAGTCCGTTACAGGTTGAGAAGAGGTTTTATCTATAGACTTTTTTTCGTTACCTGCGGAGTCAAAAGTCCTTCGCCGCACTTCCATTTGTAATTTCCTCCTATCACATTCTAAGTATTAAGATATTGATAAGTTGATAATTATTGTTTTTTCCTGGCAGCCCATCCTCTGACAACTGAATATTTAGGCTTTGTCTGAGGTATAGATGGCTCGCTTTTCATTGCTCTTATTAGCGATTCCATGATGTTCTGTCCATTCTTCCTAGCCGATGTCTTGACATGGGGACATAGGAGCCACATCACTCGCCACATATAAAACATCCTACGTAGGGTCCCATGTCAAGTCTACCCTAGAGTTCTTCGCCACAACTATAAATGAAAAAGCGCCTATGAAATCACGGGAATTAGGGAGAAAGGCTCAAAATTAGGGGAAAGCGCTGGAGCAGCAACAATCGTTATTACTACTGTTTTTGTCTAATTCATACTTTGCTTAGGCTAAATCAACTCAGCTAAGATGACTAATTGTTTTTAGCTCCGTCTTTAATCCAGTTGGTAATTGTTTGGACCTGATCTTTGCTTAGAGGTCCTTGCACAGGCATTATGGGTGTCAGAGAACCGTTAATGCGCATAATGAGCATACTTTCTGCGGGTTTTCCCACTGATACTTTTTCCACAGTTTTTGCGTAGGTCGCAATATCAACATGGCAGGTGATACATTTGCTTTGCAAAATCGGTTGGATATCCTTATTGTAGCTCGGATGATCGACAACCACTGTAGTCACTGTAGGTTTGGAAGTGACGCCACCCAGAAGCAAAGCATGACAAGTCCTGCAAGCTAGGTTGGGATTTTCCTTTTTTGTGTAAGCTAAAGAGTTAGTATTGTGACAAGCTAAGCAACTGTAAACATTACCAATTTGACTATGGTTTGGAGGTGGTGTAGAAGCCGTCTTTGTCTCTCCACTAGCCCCGCTTGCTACCAAAGCTAGACCCATAACAACACAAGCAATTATTAAAATCTTAACTTTCTTCATGAGATTACCTCCTAATACAAATACCTTTTTTACTACTCCTCTTGAAAACCTTTTTATCCTTCTTCCTCAAATAAGATCGCCTACTCCATATTATCTAAATTTATAATATGGCTTTGCCAACAACCTCGGAGTCTTTGGACAAAACAGCTCCAAATATTTTCCTGTGACTTCCACCGAACCTCCTCACCAATGCTAGGATTTCTTTAATGAAGAATTAGAAGGATTATGCCACTTATAAAGACCAAGACATTGATATAAAGAACGTATTGCCTTTCATTTAATTTATCGATTAGTTTTCGACCAAGCCAGCTCCCTAAAATCATAACTGGAGTTAAAGCTAGGCCAATTAGCAAAAAATTCCAAGTTAATATATTTAAATGCGTATATAAAACAAATTTTGAAATATCGCTCAGAAGTAAGACACCTACTAATGTAGCGACAAAAGCTTCCTTACTTAGTCCCACACTTACCAAGTAAATCGTCACAACTATACCACCCGCATTAGCAATAGCTGAGGCTATACCGGAAAAGAAACTTGTTAATACTCCATGCCACGTCCGTAACTTAAACTTTTGTAAGGCGGATGGATTTTTCACTTTATATATCTGCATTGATGAGAAAACTACGGCAATAATTCCAATAGTAACTTTAGCTATGGTAGGTGAGGCCCAGGAAAGATAATACGCCCCAATGATCGTACCCAGCACTGTTCCTGGGAAAATAATTTTGATTTGTCTCCAATTCCATTTTCCCCAAAAAGCATATAAGGTCAACACATCCGTAATTAACATCATGGGGCTCATCATGCCGACCGCTTGTTTAGGACCAACCATTAAAGCTAGAAGGGGAGTCAAAAAGATACCTGCACCAACTCCAAACCCCGTCTTGATAATACCAGCTAACAAAGCTGTCACAGCCATCATTAAGTACAACATCATACTCATGCCTCCCCTTATAACCTGTTGGCCAGAAAAAGGAAAATGGAGGGCTGTTTGCATATAAGACAGCTCTCTAGTCTAGCTATAATTAATGTCTTCAGGCCTCATTCTGCTATACTCTACCGGTTTAGTATGAAGTTTAATTCCCGTAGCACCTTCTCTATTTAGATAAATGTTAACTAGCCAGTTCTCATTATCTCTTTCTAAGAAATCTGTACGGTAGTGAGATCCTCTACTCTCTGTACGGTGAAGAGCACAGATCGCAACCATTCTTGCAACGGTAATATTGTTCTGTGTATTGAGAATATCAAGCCATTCTATATTGAATTGTTTTAGTTGATGCTGAACATTTGCCTGCTCCGCTTCTACAAGCATTTCATCCAAACGGGTGATCGCTTGCTGCATAAGCTCTGGTTCACGGACCACGCCCACCTTTTCCCACATAAGGGCTTTCAATTCGTCCTTAAGTTTGTATATGTCTTTTTTAACGGTCAAACGGAAGGGTAGGGTAGCCTTGTTAACTATTATATCCACCCCGGCCTGGGAAAAAGGTTCCAATTTCTCTTCAGCTACAAACCGAGCAATAGAATCTCCCGCCCTTGCTCCATAGACAACCGATTCACAAATACCGTTTCCACCCAGACGATTTGCCCCATGGGTCCCACCTGCATCTTCTCCAGCCACGAAGAGTCCTTTCAAGCTGGAATAACAATCCTTGTCTATTCTTACGCCACCCATTTGATAGTGGGCGGTTGGACTGACCTCGATTTTCTCTCTAGCTAGGTCTTTACCAATATCCATAACCCTTTCGCGCATACCTGGGAACGTTTTTTCCACAAATTCTGCTCCCAAATGGGTCATGTCAAGGTACACTCCTCCGTTAGGAGTTCCTCTGCCAGCCATGATTTCCATATACCCGGCGCGGGCCACTCTGTCTCTTGTGGAGCGATCTAATTTTTCGGGGTCGTAACGTTCCATAAATCTCTCCCCGAGAGAATTAAACAGTCTCCCCCCGGCGCCTCTCAGCCCCTCTTCTAGAACGTTCCCAGCCATTCGTGATTCCCCGGCAAGCATACCTGTGGGGTGAAACTGGAGCATCTCCATATCAATGAACTCCGCCCCAGCACGGAAACACATTGCCATACCGTCTCCTGATTTATCAAAAGAGGGTGCAGATATTTTATACATCCCAGCCCCGCCACCGGTAGCCACAAGAACGGCCTTCGCGTTCACAACGCAAGGTTCACCTGTTCTCATGTTAAGCAGAACTGCCCCAACAACTCTATCGCCAGATTCATTAAACACTAAATCTAAACCCCTGGTTTCTTCTAATACTGTAATATTTCTAGCGAAAATCTGGTCTGTCATCCGGGCAACGATTTCAATCCCGGTCAAATCCCTGCGGTGCACTGTACGGTCAAATGATTGTCCGGCAAATGCTTTCTGGTGGATTTTCCCAGTCTCAGCCCTATCGAAGAAGCAGCCTACTTTGGTTTCGAGCTCCTTAATCCTATCCGGAGCGTCGGTCACCAATGCCCATGCCATCTCTTGGTTGTTGATAAACTGCCCGCCTTTAAGTGTATCCTTGAAATGCATGTCAAACGAATCCTTGTCATTCAGCACGACATTTAATCCACCCTGCACCATCCGGCTACAACCGCATTTGCCAATTAGTCCTTTTGTTGCCATAACAATCTTTAAATCCGGGTCTTTGTCATAGGCATGTATCGCAGCAAAAAGACCAGCGGCTCCGCTCCCAAGAATAAGTATATCCGTCTTCATAACTTCCATTGGTCGACCCCTCCTTAAAGATTGTCTTCTTGATTTTTTCCAAATAGTTTAAAAACGCACCTTTTCTTTAATTGCTGAATAGAGTGTGTCGGTACAATATTCTTGGGGCAAACCTCAGTACAGTTGAACTGAGAATGACAGCGCCAAATCCCGTTAGCATTGTCGACGAGTTTGAGCCGTTCTTCCCCTGCACTATCACGATTGTCAGCAACCAAACAGTATGCTCTGTTAAGTGCCGCCGGGCCCAGATAATCCTTGTTTGTACTTACCATTGTGCATGCCCCATAACAGGCACCACAGGTAATGCACTCCAACATTTCATCGATTAATCCTCTTTCCTTAGACTCTGGATCGACGATCACGGGCTCAGTAATACTCTCTTTGGGCATATAATATGGTTTTATTGCCTTATATTTTGCAAAAAAAGGTTCCATGTCTACTGCTAGATCCCGAATAATCGGTAAATTTGGTATTGGCATCATGGTTACTATATCTGTGTCCAAACTTGTCACTTGAGTTCGACAGGCAAGGCGAGTTTTGCCGTTTATATACATAGCACAGGAGCCGCACATTCCGATACGACAAGAGCATCGAAAAGCCAAGGTCTGATCCACATAGTTTTGTATATAAAAAGCCACGTCCAATATCGCCATGTTTTTCAACAAAGGAATTTCAAATTCGTCTAGATAAGGTTCCTTATCCTTATCAGGGTCAAAGCGGAAAATTCTTGCAGTTATTGTGGCTGACATGTTGTCACCTCCAGTTTACTAGCTTACATGAATTGATAGAGCGAATAAATGCCAAATACAAACAGGACTAAGCCCGTTACAACCATTATTACCGTCACGATGGACTGGGTTTTTGGTTTCACTCCATAATCAACTAAAATATTGTGCAAACCATTCAAGCCGTGGTAAAGCACTGATGCTAGCAAAATGGAATCTACACCCAAAAACAGGGACGTCTTTGAACCGGGATCACTGTAATTAAAGACAAGAAAATTAAACATCAATAAACAAATAAGCAATAACGCACTAACTCTTTGTAAAACCCACAAAACAGCGCCATTCATAATATCATCATCCTCACTTGCCAAATTACTGCAGGACGCGGACTAGTATGACAATATAAATCACCGCGCCAAAACCCATTAAAGCCCAGAATATCTGCTTTTGACGCCCGTAACCGACTCCAAAATCAAATAGTATAAGCCTGATCCCATTTAAAACATGATACAATACTGCGCCTGCGAGTAAAAAATCCAACATTATGAATACCGGATTACCCATAAGGAGCTTTAAAGTATAATCAAAAGCAGTAGAACTCCCAAGAATTAAAGTAGTGTGCAGCCCCATGTATAGAACCATACAAAAGGCTAGGCATATGCCAGTTATCCGATGCAGCAGCCATGCCCACATCCCGACAGTGCTCCAAACCTGTGCTTTGTTAGTATGCTGGGAACGTACGGGTTGTACAGTAGACATTTGAACCCCTCCTCTTAGCTAATTCCCAGTCGCTCAAACACACCCGGTAAAGCGTCGACTGCAGTTTTCTTAATATCAAAGTAAAGATTATTGCCATGAGAATCCATCGCAACTATCAGCGGTCCAAAGTCCTTTACCCGGAACTTCCAAATACACTCAGGCATTAAATCTTCCCACCAAACTTCTTCTATAGCCTCGATTTTATCTGTTTCCCAAGCCGCTGCTCCACCCACGATTGCCAGGTATACGCCCCCATAGCGCTGCATAGCCTCCATGCTTGCTTCATACTGCCCGGCCTTACCAATTATTGCTCTTACACCGTATTCACCCATCAACCCTGGAGTAAACCTATCCATCCGACCGCTGGTAGTAGTTCCAATACAAACTTTCTCATAACCCCCTTCTACCTTACGCACATTGGGGGCGGTGTGGATACAGGCAGCACCCGTTAAATCAACAGGCGAGGGAACTTTTCCATCAAAGATCCGAATAAGATTTGCATCCCTAATTCCAAAGATTATTCCGTCCAGAATAACCGTGTCACCCACTTTAAGTGCTCTAACATCCTCCTCAGAGAGAGGTGCTGCTAGTCTATATTCAGCCATGTCTTTTCCTCCTTAATAGCCGTATTCTATATTTCCGTTGGCCTTCAGTATCGCCCGAGCCCTTCTGGCAGGCCAGCATTGGATATTTATGCCCACTGGGTTTTGAGTAATATGAGTATAAGCATGCTCAATGTGTACCGCCATTGCAGTATTTACTCCGCCAAGACCCATTGGCCCGATTTTTAGTGAATTGATTGCTTCTAGGAGTTCTTGCTCTAACTCAGCCATTTCTGGATCAGAGTTCTTTGAATCCAACTCACGAGTTGTCGAGGCTATTTTAGCCAGTTTCATGCAAAGGTCGGAAGTCCCTCCAAGACCAATGCCCACAGTGTAGGGCGGACATGGATTTGCACCCATTCCAATAATTGTTTCGAGAATATGTCTCTTTACACCTCGAAGTCCATCAGCGGGGATTAACATTTTCAAAAAACTCATATTCTCTGAGCCAGATCCTTTTGGTACCATCAAAATCTCTAAGTCCTCTGAGTCCTTAACAAACTGATAATGTATCACAGGAATTCTATACCCCGTACTATTTTGGTTATTTTGCCGTTTAAGCGGAGAAACAACACTTGAACGGAATGGATGCTCTGTGGTAGCTCTAGCTGTCCCTTTAACGATGGCTTCTTCTAATTGACACATACTCAAGCGCAGCTTATCCCCTACTTTGACAAAATAAATAGGTATTCCTGTATCCTGGCATATTAACCTGGTCTGACTGTCAGCGATTTTGACATTCTCAAGCATGGTATTTAGAATTTGAAGGCCTGTTGTGCTAGTTTCTCGTTCATAAGCGGCTTTTAGGCCTATACGCACATCAGGTGGTAAGTCTTTTAGAGCTTTAATATATAGCTTACTTGACGTTTCCTCAACCAAATTGTAGAAATCACTAGTAACTTCCATAAGTAAATAACCACCCTTTCTTTCGAAAATTTATAATATTACTTTAGTAAAACCTCCTGGTGCTCGGTTTACAAACTATCTAGACATTTAGTCTGCCTTCTGGGACCTCCGCATTGGAAGTCCCAGAAAGACATTTTGCTACCGCAAATCACTCATGGGGCATTTCATACTTTAAATCCATCAAATAGAGGCCGACAGAAACAACCACCAAACCGATTAAAACTTCACCGGGAAAGCTATAATTGGCCAACCATTGTAACTGTTTCAGCCCTAAATTGGATTGGGGACAGACCAACATCCAAGCACCGAGAAGGAATATAATCCAGCTAAATACTTTACGCACCTATCCCATCCCCCTTTTTACTAATCTTGCTGTCCATACCAAGATAATGGGAGAACCGGTCTTGAAGTAAGGCACCTACCATTCCGTCACTAGTAGTGTTACCGGCTGTGGCGAACATGGGAATTAGCCCTGAATATACGGTAACGAAAGTTGTAACAAAGATTTGCATATCCGGCGCCACCAACAGGACCCCGATGATGGGGGACATAAAGAATCCTGCCCCGCCCGGAATCCCCGGCGACTCAAGACCCAGAATTAAAACCGGCGGTATCAAAACAAGAATTTCCGTAAGAGACAGCGGAATTTTCAGCATCGCGCAAACGGTAATGGTAACAAACAAAACAGCCATTGTTGTAACGTTCTTATTCAACACTGTACCAAAAACGATTGACACCTCTGCAATTTCTGGCTTCAGACCAAGATCGGTTTCAGCCGAAATTAGGTTTACAGCCAATGTGTCATAGGAACCGCCTGTGCCAAATCCAGTGGGCCAGACCGAACCAAAATACGAAAAGATTTGTTTAAAAGTTCGTTTCGTGGCAACTTTCGCCAAAATAATCATAAACACTGACCAGGTCAGGGAGCCGAAGGCAACCCACAACACGGTTGCTCCATACATCGCAACACCTTTAACGCCAAACTTGAGTGGGATACCGATAGCTAGGCACCCAATCATTATGGGGTAATACCAGAGCAGCTTCTTAAACCCTAAAAGCACCAAATCCCCTGCCTTGATAAAGCCGTGGGCAAGAGGGCGCAACACTTTTAAATACCCACTTAAATAACCAATTATCATCGAGCCAACTAACGCTTGCAGAAGTGGCTGTTGCGTCATTACTTTGGAGAAAGTATTCCCTACCAATTTTAACCATGCAAGAGGTGAAGGCAGGGAGTGTCCAGCCTGGTTTATTGGAAGATTTGTTAACAATGGGATAAGCACCGAGACGTAAATAAGCGAGACTAGACCCATTGCAAAGTAGATTACAAAAATCAAGCCAAATAACTTGCCAGCTTTCTCTCGGTGAAAAAGCACGAGTTTTGCCATTGCAGCACTAAGAAGGATAAAAATAAGCAGAGCGGAAAATGTAACCACTGTCTTCGGAAAATAGGAGCCACTCTCATATATTGCCTTTAAAATCAGACTCTTAGGGTAAAGATAACCTAGGCCAAACCCGGTGATCAGAAATCCAATAACCCAAACTGGGAACGGGATACCAAAAAAAACGCCTACTTTTTTTTCTTTTCCCATACTCTACCTCCTATTGAATCAAACCCACAATCACAACGATATTTCGTTAGCGATTTCGCACTTGGAAAGTCTTCCTGAACAAGTCGCTAACAGCTCGTTCAGTACTAATAATCCAGCGTCTTCGGGGTTCATATCACCTCCCTTTAAGTCGCCCAACCTTAGTTCCACGGTATCGTGCATCAGCTCAAAATAATCCCTATTGGAAGTTACTCTGACTGTTGGAACAAGGGGGTGGTCAGGGACATTCCCACTGCCTATTGTCACGACCTGAACCTGAATTCCTTGGGCTACAGCCAATTCCTCAAAGTATTCATGAGACTTTGAAGAAATTAAGCGCAGTTTAGGTTCAGTCGATAAGGCCAAATCTTTAACCTGGTTTATGAAATCCCGATTTTCTGAATTAGGAGGAGTACCTTGCTGATGTATTTCCGGCTCCGGCATCACTTCATTGCGAATTATTTCACAATCCTTCTCCACAAGTCGGTTGATACAATTGGTAATGGCAAGTGACATGTTGGTGGAATCTTTTTCCGTGAACCACATTGCGGCATTCAATTGGTCGACCCTCACCAATTCTCGTCTATAAGTTGAAATATCTCTAGTCATGGTAATTGCAGTTGATAAAACCGCCGCTGAGGCCTTTACTATCCCGCCGCAATTGCCAATATGTATCTTCTCCGCGAGTCTACCCGTTTTCGCAACCTGTTCAACAATGTAGTCGGCCTGAGAATTGTCAGAGGAACTTTCTACAACGATGATTGCGCCAACATTGGGATTTGAAGCAGTTTTCCCTATTAGTTCACTAATGTTAATGTCAGTTACTCCTGCGAACCGGCTAAATCTTCGATACAACAGAGGGACTGCTCCCCTTACTGTTCCGGCAACTCTCAAACAAACCGCATCTGAACCTGCATCGGCGGAAACTAAGCAAAGGTGATTTCTTATTCCTAATGACCCGTCTGGCCTTACAAAACCAAATAGCTCCATCATACACCCTCTTTCGGCAGTCACTCACATGCCGTTAATCGTATACCAACTATCACAAAAATTTGTTTAGACTTAACGCCAATTAACCTAGGATTGTTCACTAAGCTACTAATTCAGCTTAGTGAACAATTTTCACTTTGAGAATATGCCAGCAGTGTTTTAAACTTTTGAAAAAGGGTTTAAGATTTAATGGAGTAATTATTAAATCTTAAACCCCAGGAACTTAAACAGCGAGCATTTGATCAACACTTAATGAAATAAACCTCACTGTAGGAAAGCATTGATTACGCGCTTGGATAGAGACGAGTCAGAACAAATTCTTTATGGTTCAAGGTTTCTGCATCCGTCAAGCGACCACGTGCTGTTTTTATGACACACTCCATCACCTTATCAGCTGCTTGTTCTAGGTTTATTTCACGTGACAGTACACCAGTAATATCCACATCAATATGTTCAGCCATATAGGTGCAAGTATTTGGATTAGCGGACATTTTGATTACGGGTTCGATCGGATTTCCTACGATATTACCTTGTCCCGTGATAAAGATGTGTAAGGTTGCGCCAGCAGCCATCATAACTGTGATGCACTCAGCTGCTGCTGAGGATGTATCCATGAAATAGCGTCCTGGTGCGGTCGGCTCTTCACAGGGACCAAGTACTCCGATGATCGGGAGCTTTCCTGCTTTTGAGATATTGCCAAAGGCTTTTTCTTCAATAGTTGTTAAACCACCGGCAATATTACCTTGAGTCGGCTGTGTTCCCAAAAGATCGGCACCTTTGGACTCGATCAGATCCATATAGTCTTTATGCATCTTAAGATATTGCGCTCCCAGTTCAGGAGTCGCAAAGTGTTTGGCTAGAACGTGCTCCGCACCTGTTGTTTCTGGGGTTTCTCCAAAGATTACGGTACCACCCATTTCTACTAAGCGATCTCCCACAACTCCAGCCGTTGGGTTCCCAGCTAAGCCGGAAGTCGTATCAGACTCACCACATTTGAAACTCACTACGAGATCTTTGAGGTCACACTCTACTTTTTCTAAAGAAGTAGCATATTGAACGAACTCTTGTGCTTTACGAGAAGCTCTTTCGATCGTCTTAAGATCGCCGTAGCCTTCGATCCCAAAATAAGCAACAGGTTTGCCCGTCTTTGCGATTCCGTCAGCAAGTTTCTTTGCCCAGTTAGCCTCGATCCCAATAACAACGACTGCCGCAACGTTCGGATTGCTGCCTGCACCGATTAAAGTCTTGAAGTGTAGTTCAAGGTCTTCGCCGAATTGAAGGCGTCCATAAGGGTGTGGCAGGGCCATTGTGCCAGCTATATTAT
>PKWS01000284.1:6591-15148 GCA_003132105.1 Desulfosporosinus sp. | reverse complement strand
TACCGAAACCAGCAGCGCCTTCCAAAAAAGCTCCGAAAGAAAAAGCGATGAGAAGTGCTTGAATACGACGGTCATTGGACAATGACGCAATAGAACTTTTAATGATTTCGAACTGTCCAGCTTCAACAGTGAGGTTATATAAGAAAACGGCAGTTACAATAATCCAGGCAATAGGGAACAATCCATTAAGGATTCCAAGTGCACTTGAGGAAAGCGCAACTCCGAGTGGCATCTTGTAAACAAGCATTACAATTATAATTGTCAATAAGAGCGTAGAACTCCCAGCGATATGTCCTTTCATGCGTTTGATCGCTAATGCCCAAAACAGATAAAAAACAGGAATAGATACTGCGAACGCCGTGAGTCCAAGACTTCCGAGTGCAGCATAGTTCTGTGTCCATGGCATAGATAATTCCGCCTTTCATTAGTTAATTATAGCTTACCCTTTCAACTCGACCTTATTCAGGCCTTTTGCATCACTTGATCTTCCGTATCACCCCTTATTCTTCGCCTTCCTCAGGCAAAGGATGGATAACCGAACTGACTGATTGTAGAGCGGTCAGACCACTATTTATATAGTAATATACTATTGCTATAATTTCAATATATAAATGGGGTTACCTAAAAAATATTAACGTAAATATTTTTGTTCAAGAAGTTTTATTTCTTGTTGAAATGATTGACTTAAACGGAAGAGTAATCGCTCCATATCCAAACGGTGAAGTGAGATATTTTCGGGACATAAGAAATCAATTTTGCGGAATTCAGGTTTGATCAAAAATGGGAGCAAGTCGTCAAGGTTTTCGATTCGAAGAGTTAAGATTATGGGCGCATAGGCAACCTGGTGGGTGCGCCTCCCATCCCCTTCAGTCATTGCATAAACATCAAGACTTAAATCGACATCTTCGATAAAAATTCCTTGAAGTGGAACATTGCGCAATAAGGCAACCTGTTGTTCTCGCATCCTTTCTGCCATNNTCTCCGTTTCTCTATTTTAAACAATACAGTTTTTTATTTCGTCCTAAAATATTCTACATGGGTTTGATTTTCTCCTGCATGTTCTGCTTCAGTGGAGTAATTTGTGGACATACTAAATAAAATGTAACGCTCATCAAACAGAATTACTAAGGGAGGATAACTAAATGCTTAATACGGTCATCGCCATTTTCAAAGGATCTCAACAAGCACAATCCGCAATTGAAGAAATTCGAGAGGGTTCTTTGGCAAATAGTAAGATATCCCTCATGGTACTAACTGAATTTCTCCATCAAGACGAATTCCGTGAAGAAATTGCCAGTGAATTAGCTTATTCCCCTAGGGAATTAAATTTAGATCAATTGAATGCTTGGTTAGTTCAAGCCCCGCCAATTGACGTGCCCAACCTGGGAGAAGTGCTTGTTGCAGGGCCGCTAGCCAGTGAACTCATGCACCAGGCTCAGGGCCGTGGATTTGTTGACGTGCTCCAAAGCTACGGACTATCTGAAATTCGGGCTCATCATTATGAACATGAAATGCGCACGGGCCATTGGTTTGTTTTGATTCAAACTAACCATGATAAAATCAATAAATTAGGAAATACCTTGCGTTCCTATGGCGGAAGAGACATAGAGAAATGGAATACGGAAATTGACCATCCCATTTACCCTAATGGTTAACTTCTTAGCCCTACTTTGGAACGCAATTTCATGACTTCTTCTATCGTCAGTGCCCGGTAAGCGCCTACACAGAGGGAATTTCCCAGATTTATCGATCCAAATCTAATTCGTTCAAGTTTAACCGCTGGATATCCGATTGCTGTAAACATCCGACGAATTTGGCGATTTCGACCTTCATGGATTGTAACTTCTAAGACTTCTAAATGATGTCCTTTGGACTTAACGTTTGTTCCATTGGAAACACCGCTCACGCGCTCAACTATAGCCGGAGCGGTGTTTCCATCTTCGAGAAGTACTCCCTGCCGTAAAGTTTCAAGGGCATTAATACCCATCGGTCCTTGTACCCAGACACGGTATGTTTTCTCTACCCCATACGTTGGATGCATCAAGCGATGAGCTAATTCTCCATCGTTGGTAAGCACCAATAAGCCCGATGTATCATAATCCAGCCTTCCGACTGGATAAACCCGTGCTGGAACATCTTTCATTAAATCAACCACGGTGGTACGCCCTTGGGGATCACTGGCACTAGTAATTACGCTAACTGGTTTATTTAGTAGATAATAGTGTAACCCCTCTGATCGTTCAACCGGATGTCCATCCACTTCAATATGATCTTGAATACCGACCTTGGTTCCCAAAGCAGAAACCTTATCTCCATTGACCGTCACTCGACCGTCTAGAATAAGTCGTTCCGAATGTCGACGGGAGGCCACTCCGGCCTGGGCAAGCACTTTTTGCAAACGTTCTCCAGCCTCTTCATCTTCAGCCATATTCTCACCTTCCACGAATATTTTTAAGCGAACTCGCTTCGCTCGATGATTCAGTGGGGTATAATAATGAATTGTGCCGAATTCAGCTTCCCACTTATAGAAGTGGGAGACTTCTTCTGGCACTTGGTTAAAATGTACCTATAAAGAGTATACCACAGGTGGAATAAGCATAATCAACCATGAAAAGACAACTGACCAAAGTAGATATAGCATAAAGTACGGATCAATAAAACGTCTTGGTGACAATCCAAACAGAGACGATCAGACCTATGAGATCGGCTAATAATCCTAATTTGAGGGCGTAACGATATTTTTTGATTCCAACTGAGCCAAAATACACGGTTAGTACGAAGAATGTGGTGTCCGAACTTCCCAGGAGGGTTGATGCTAAACGACCAATGAAGGAATCCGGTCCATGTTGATTAATTAGCTGTGTAGCAACCCCTAAGGCCCCTGATCCACTCAAGGGGCGCATTATAGCCAATGGTATTATTGCAGCAAAACTTGGATCCAATCCTAAAAAACCAAAGAGTGGCTGTAACCAATGGGCTATTATATCCAGTGCTCCGGAGTCTACAAAAACTTTAATGGACACAAGCATCCCAATTAAGAAGGGAAGAATACTCACACCAGTTTTGAAGCCATCCTCCGCTCCTGCTACAAAGGATTCATAGACAGGGACCTTTCGAAGGTAAGCCATTACCGGGATAAGTAACAAGAGTAATGGAATCGCCCAACGAGAAATTCCGGCAATAACATTCATTTTCTCCTCCTGTGACGAATAATGTAATCCACGATGATAGCAACGGACATTGCACATCCTGTCGCGACGATTGTAGTCCCAATAATTTCCGTTGGATTGGTAGAACCTGCCTTAAGACGCACACCAATAACTACAGCAGGAATTAGAGTAATACAAGAAGTATTTAAAGCAAGAAAAGTAATCATTGCAGGGCTTGCCNNAATCCCAATATATTGGCACTTAAATTCATAATAATGGCTCCCAGTGCAGGACTATTCGGCTTAAGGGATGGAAACAAGAGACGAACCGCTGGGCCAAATATGCGTGCAAGCCCCCTAATAAAACCAGCTTCCTCTGCCAAGCGCATGAGCCCTAACCATAAGCTCATCACTCCGATGAGTTCAATGGCAACCTCTACTCCTAATTCTGCTGCTTTCATCGCTGAAGCTGTTACACTTTCGACGTGACCATTAAGTGCTGCGACAATAATTCCAATTGCCAACATCAAAAGCCAGATGAGATTAACCAATTTCCCACCCCCTCCTAAAAATATGAAAAGGATAAGCAAAAAAGAACGANNCTCGTTCTTTTTTGCTTATCCTAATTATTTTTGACAATAATCACGATCCGATTCATTTAGTCACGGGCAATGATAATCTCGTCCGCAGTTCTCTTCTTCTTTTGAAACATCCCTACAACCCTGTCTAACAGATCAGGAACTGTATCGATCAACCTGTCAACTACCACATTACTGTCAACAGGTAGGAGTCGAATGGTCCCGTTACCTACGACCAGAAAAGCAACAGGTTGCACTGACACCCCAGCTCCTGCTCCGCCTCCAAATGGAAGTGCGGATGCTTGTCCTCCCGCATTCAGATGTTCTTTACTGTCCTCCGTTGGGGCAAACTCGCTACCGCCGGCTGCGAAACCACAAGAAACCCTTGATATTGGAATTATCACGGATCCATCATGTGTTTCTACCGGATCTCCAACAATGGTATTAACATCAACAATCTGTTGGATACTCTCCATGGCTGTTTTCATCAATGATTCAATTGGATGATTACCCATGTGCACGTTACCCCCTTATACCCCGCTTTAACGTTCTCATTACATTAAATCCTACAAAAATAATATGGCCGATTCTTAATTGGAATATGCATCGAATATCACATAAAAACCCTACTTTCTTAAATTGTGGGATAACAACCAACGCTGGGCACTTGACATCGACCGTCACCTGTTGATAAAGGCGGGAAAGTGCAAAACCCAACATAGTCCAAAAGGTTCCTGCCGCAATCGCAGTATGAGCCGCATCTTCATAGCCAATTTCTATCCGCCAATTAATGGCCTTACAATGGATTTTCCTATAGAATTTCTGTTTTACCCGATTTATGTACTGCAACAAACGGGGAATTTTCACCCAAAAACGAAACAACCACGCTCTCCGTATATAGCGAATACGCGCTTCTTTCGTTGCTTGGCGCGTTCCGCCTTTTGCTATTGCAACCTGTTCGATTTCAGCCTGTGGTCCTTTTTCCCACTCTAATTGGAGGGTTGGAATTAGATATTGAACATGCCATAATCCGTGAAAGGCACGAAAATCCATTTCAATATGATCTTCCTCTTCGATACGCCTGTATCGAAAATCTACTTCCGCTTTTGAAGCTAAGCTAATCAGCAGTAGTATTGTCATAGCGAGCAAGAACGCTAAAACCCGCACCTGCACCCCTCCGCACTTATATCGTCGTCTTCGTGACACTCCCTAAAAAGGTAAGATACCCTATTACGAGGATTTTTATGCAACCTGATAAGAATTAAGGCCACAATCCCTTTGAAAGAGACTGTGGCCTCGCTTCTTCTCTGATCCTTACTTAGATAGAAGTCCTTTCCTTATTACTTCTGGAGATTGCTTGAAGCGCTCTCATCATAAATTTTATCAATTCACTAAAGATCACAACACTAAATGTGAATCCAATCATTTTAATCCAAAGACCCACTTCAAGAGGAACTGTTTTAAATGCTTGCCCACCATACTGTGTGACTAAGATCTGAACGAGGAAAGTCAAAAGCATGACCCCTACCATGACTTTATTTCTATGGATATTGGGGAAAATGCTCGTGACTCCAAACTCCCTACTGTTAAAGGCATTCCATAACTGGAACAAGACAAATGAAGTAAACACTATGGTCGATTGTTGTGCATCGGTACCACCCAGTGCCTGCGTTTTCATGAGTATTAGTAAAGCAGTTACCATAAATAAACCATTGGTAACTATTTTAATTAGCATGTCATTAGTAACGATAGAAGCATTTCTCTTAATGGGCTGTTTTTCAAGCAAGTGCTCTCTTGGAGGTTCTAGCCCCAATGTTAAGGCTGGAGGTCCATCCATGATAAGATTCACCCATAACAGCTGTAAGGTCGTAAAGGGCATTTTATACCCAGAGAATTCTGCCAAGATAAGAGTGACAAACGCGACAACATTCACAGTAAGCTGGAACTGGATGAATCGTTGAATGTTTTCATAAATGCCTCGACCCCACTTAATAGCATTAACTATTGTGAGAAAAGAGTCATCTAATAATACGATATCCGCGGCTTCCTTGGATATTTCCGTTCCCGTTATCCCCATAGCAACCCCGACATCCGCAGCTTTTAAGGCAGGAGCGTCATTAATACCATCCCCCGTTACAACCACTGAGTTATTGTTTTCCTTTAAGAGTTTTACAACTCTCATTTTAGCGGTAGGATTTGACCGTGCTATGACCACAATTTTATTGAGCTTACTCATTAACTCTTGATCACTCATCTCATCGATATCCGTGATTTCAAGTACTAAAGAGTCATTTTTCACGATCCCTAGCTGATTGGCGATGGCTCTTGCCGTATTTATATTATCTCCCGTTAATATTTTGACTGTTATGCCAGCTTGTCGACAGCGATCAATGGCTTCTTTAACATCCGTTCGAAGGGGATCTTCTATTCCTATAAAGCCTGTGAAAATAAGATTTCTTTCCACGTTATATATATCTTCCCATTGGGGCTCATCCGTAAAATCATTAAAAGCGAACCCCAATACTCTTCTAGCATTATCCTGAAGTTTTTTAATACTTTCTTCAATGACATTTTTGTGCTCCTGCGTCATTGGGATAATTGTTCCATTGTAGACAATCCTGTTACAAATGTTTAAAACCTTTTCAGGTGAACCCTTCGTATAGAGTCTGTAGGCATTATCTTTTTCATAAGCTGTCGACATCATTTTCCTTGCCGAAGTAAAATGATAATCAGCAACAGGCTCACCAAACTGTTTGCGATAATGCAGATAGTTGAAATGATTCTTATCTGCACAGACAAGAAGTGAGCACTCTGTCGGATTTCCCAGGAACTCGTACTTATTCTCTTTTTTCGTAATATCGGCCGTAGTGTTTACACAGAAATTCTCAAGCATTTCCTCACACTGTACTTTATCGATCGGAACGTCTTTTCCCTCACACCAAACATCTACCACTGTCATCCTGTTTTCTGTCAAAGTCCCTGTTTTATCAGAACAGATAACATTCACAGAGCCTATGGTTTCACATGCAATAAGCTTACGAACTAAGGCATTATTTTTAGCCATTTTTTGCATGTTAAAAGCAAGTGTGATGGCCACCATGGTTGGCAATCCCTCGGGTACTGCCGCAACAATAAGTGCTACTGAAGTAACAAAAGCATCTTTTATGCCAGGCANNAGCCACACTGATATTATCCAGCACGAGAATTCCATGTCTATACATAGTGAACAATTGGAATAGAAAAATACCTGCTGCCGCTATTGAACCGATGATGGAAATCCTTTTTCCGAGATCTGATAATTTTTGTTGAAGCGGAGTTTGAGAAGTCTCTTCTTCTTTAAGTTCGTTAGCAATTTTGCCCATTTCAGTCTTGTCACCAATGTAAGTGGCAATGGCAATTACCCTACCTTCAATCACCATAGTACCTGAGTAAAGCATATTTTTTCGTTCTGCAAGGGGACAATTTTCTCTTTCGATTTTAGCGGAACTCTTAGAAGTAGCTTCAGCTTCTCCGGTAAGCATCGATTCGTCGATCCCGAGACTCGAAGAATGCACTACTCTTGCATCAGCGGGGACTTTATCTCCCGTTTCCAGATGTATAATATCACCGATGGTAAGGTCGCTCTGGGATATATAGACTATTGTACTATCTCGTACTACTTTCACNNTCCATCCACTATGTGACCCATAGCTAGGGATATCAACCCTGAAATCATAAGAATTACGATTAAAGGTTGTTTTAGACTAATGAATATCTTTTTGAGAATACTTTCCTTCTCTTTTAGGGTGAAAACATTTTTCCCATAACGCAGAATTCTTACTTCAACTTCAGCTGTTGATAAACCCATTTCTTCGTTACTATTTAATTCATCAATAACCTCTTGGGCTTCTTTTCGAAAAAATTCCACTGTTAGTGTACTCCTTAAATTTTNNGAAAGGAAACAAAAAAGACTTCTGACACAGCCTAAATAGGCCATGTCAAAAGTCTCGTTACCTTCAAGGTTTACAAAGTCAGGTAAGTTTCCCTACCGTGTTGTTGCCTTTGTAATTCAACTACTCCCTCTTAACAACGTAAGTTTACTTTAATCATTGAAACTTGTCAAATGAATCGGCACAATTCACGATTATACCCCCACTGAATCATGGAGCTAAGCGAGTTCGCTAAAAATCTTGTTCGCACTATAGGATATTGAGATGGCTTATTTAAAGTACCTGTCAAGTAGGCCCTTAAAGGCTGATCCGTGCCTAGCTTCATCCTTACACATCTCATGAACAGTATCATGGATTGCATCATAGTTTAACTGCTTGGCTTTTGTGGCTATATCCTTTTTACCTTGACATGCGCCAAATTCAGCCTCAACCCTCAACTCTAAGTTCTTTTTCGTATCAGCATAGACAACTTCGCCCAGTAACTCGGCAAACCTAGCAGCATGATCCGCTTCTTCAAAAGCTATCCTCTTATAAGCCTCTGCTATCTCAGGAAATCCTTCTCGATCCGCTTGACGGCTCATAGCTAGATACATTCCAACCTCTGTGCATTCACCCATAAAGTTAGCTCTTAAGCCTTCAAGTATTTCGACGTCAACACCCTGGGCAATCCCAATTTTGTGTTCATCTGCCCACTGCATTATACCATCTTTTTTCTCTGAAAATTTTTCCTTGGGGGCCTTACACTGTGGACAGTGGTCCGGTGCTTCATTTCCCTCAAATACATACCCGCATATTGAACATATAAATTTCTTCATGAATAATGCCTCCTAAAAATTATTGTCCTTTACAAAGTTATCTTATAATAATTTCAATTAAAAAGCAATTACAATTAAGAACTTTCT
>PKWS01000284.1:0-6532 GCA_003132105.1 Desulfosporosinus sp. | reverse complement strand
GCACCAACCTTGAAAAACGTGATGCGTAGCATGGCAGTGGCTACAGCCAAAGGAGTTGTTTCAATTACAGAGGGTGGAGCGGCATTAGCCTCTAGTGCTAAAGAGGGTTGGGAAGACGTAGTAGCTCAAGCGAAATCCCAAAAAAGTATGTCAAATCTGGATAGTGGAACTATTATGGGCGCTGGAGCTGGCGGAGCCATCGGAGCTTCAATTGGTGGAATGGCAGGACCCGTAGGGGCAGCAATGGGTGGTGGTTTAGGCAGCGTAACAGGAGCATCCGTTGGTAGTGGAATGCCCAAAGATATGAAACTTGATGGTTCTGAGAATAAATAACGTGTAGTAAGTAAGAAAACAGTTTAAGGAGGATCCTCTTAAAGGGATCCTCCTTAAACTGTTAAAACCAGTTTTGGTAATAAGTATTGACAACCGTAACAATTGTTCCCATCTGTCCTAGAAACGCTGCACTGACATTGTTAATCAGACCACCGGTTCCAAGCCCCAAACCTATAACGTTTAAGCCAATAGCATAATTTATATTTTGTTGCGCTACTTCTTTTGTTTTTCGGGCCAAAAGCATTGTATCCACAAGTACTTGGGGATTTTGAGCAGTTATTACAATTCCCGCAACTTTAGCCGCAGAATCTGCGCCCTTTTTACCCCAAGCAATTCCGATTTTTGCTTCGGACATAGCTAAAGCATCGTCAATCCCATCTCCTAGCATAGCTACTTTACAGCCTTGCTTATTTAGGGTTTTAATAAATTCAGCTTTTTGATTGGGTCCCATTCCACCGTGAAATTCGGTAATTCCTAATTGATTAGCAACAATCTCTGTTGCTTCCAATTCATCTTTCGTTAAGAGAATTATTTTCCGTATTCCAAGTGCCCTAAGCTGTTCTATGGCTTTTCTTACTTCCGGTTTAATCGTTTCACGTACACCAAAGAGTCCACACAATTTACCCTCAACTGCTAGATATATTGGATTCAATCCCAGGTGCCTAAACCTAAGAATGTGATTTTCTACTTTTTTAATGTTTACTTCTTCCTCTAACATTAAGGATCCAGTACCAAATAATATCTTCTTCCCTTTCATATTTGTCCTGATTCCTAGTTTGGGGATGAATTCAGTTTCCCCTCCCCCCGATATAGGTCCCCAATCCATCTGATAGCCTCTTTCACGTATTGCATTAACTAGTGGATTACCCTCCTTCCTATCAACCATAGACGCAATCCTCAGAATATCACTCTCACTATAATTCTTATTAATGGCGACAACCTCTTGAATAGATGCTTCCATTTGTGTTAGTGATGGTATTTTATCTAAAACCATAGTGTCAACTTGACTTGCATCCCATAAATAGTTTCCATTTTTAACGTAAATACCTCGTTGAACTGCTTTCCCAATGGCCACCCCATTGGCAGTCGGGACGGCAAGACCGGCTGCGGCAGGTGACGCTGCCAGTAATATAGCCAAACTTCGGTTTACACTTCCAGTTAGCAAATAAATCCCCCCTGCTGCAACAAGGGAGAAATAAACCATACGATCAATACGTTCCCGAAAGATTGCTTCGTCTGGTCGATTATTTTTATGAACTGCGCTTCTAGTAAGTTTGCTTAGTTGGGTATGAAAACCAGTTTGTTCTACCAATATTTTTAAAGAACCATCTAATATTTCCGTACCAGCAAGTACTCTAGAACCTGTTTTTTTATTGATTGGCTTTGATATGCCACTGATTTGTGATTCATCAACCACCGCTACTCCTTCAACCACCTTGCCGTCAACCGGGATTGTTTCGGCGTTTCGGACTAAGACAACATCACCATTTTCTAGTTTATCTAACGGTATTACTATTTCGCTTCCATTAATAATTACCCAAACTTTTTCAGGTAATTTACCTATTCTTGCTATAATTTGATTTGTCCTTGTAAAATCCAAAGCCATAATTATCTTTGAGTAATTAATAAATAACATTAAAAATAAGCCACTAACGCTCTCCTGTAATAGTAGCAATGTAAAGGTTATAGTATTAATTACTAAATCGTAACTTCTTCTTCTCGTTTGTTGAGGATATTTTAAACCCCAGAGAAAAATTGGATAACCTATTATCAAGCCTATCACTGTAGCGCTATTTTTAAGGGTTTTAGAGTTGGATAAAAGGGAAGGACCAAGTATTGTTTGTTTAGTAAATAATAGTATCAACGCCGATGAAATCAAAAATATTTTATAAGCTCTCCAGGTAACCATAGGACTCGGCCTGTCCTGTAATGCGACTGGAACATTATATTTTTTCCTATGATCATCGACGCAAATTATTATACTAAGACCATGGACCATGTTTTCATTAAAATGCACAAGCAATGTACCCGTTAGAAGATTAGTTCCCACTTGATCTATTCCTTCTATATTCTCTAATGCATTGTGGATTTTGTCAGCCAAATAATCATTTCTTTTTAAGCCAGGTACTTTAAGTCTAATTCTACCAGGGGTAAGATGAACATATTTATTCCACATTGTTTCCTTTTCAATCATATCAGATACCACCTTTAGTAATAGGTGTTCATGTTAAATATCATTCATATCCTAAGAAGAGATTATCCAGTTAACAAATACTATATGTATAAACCAATCTCCTAAAATTTTCATTCATCAGTACAAGAATTTCATTAACTATTTCTTAATTTCTGAACATTACCACCTAACATTTCATGATTAATAAAAATATTACCTACTTGTGTACCTACCACATTTCCCAAACGGTCTCCTAAAATTCCACCTAGAATAGTTCCAATTATAGAACCAACGCCAGGAATTAAAGAAGCACCGAGTATTGCGCCATACTCCAATCCTGCCATAAGTCCTATAGTTTCTGAAACGTTAGTTGTTGTATGTGCGACATACTCATTGGCATTTATCTTTCCGCTGGTATATTCGCGAGAACCTTTAATTTGAGTTATTCCACCGGAAATCGCTCCAGCCCATAAAGTACCCTTACTAAACATAGTTATCCCTCCAAATCTGAGGCACATTCAAGAAAATAACCAGTCAGTATGCAAGTCTATTTTGTGTCATACTGCGTCGGCATATTCACCTAATAGCCCGCTATGAGGTAAACATACCTNNTTTGACTTGTTATTTTCTTTCATATACCTAAATTAATGACGCATACGCGGAAAGCTTATCCATCCTAATAAATTAACTCGTTGTTCCTTTCCCTTTACTCGAGCATACTCGAAGAACTGCCCGAGAAAGGCCTCCCACTTCTGCCCGATTAATTTCTGCCCTGCCGGATCTTCGACTCCAGCTATGATACTTGAATTTATTGCCAATTCAATATGGGATAGAGCTTGTCTCAAATGGTCATCTATTTTTTGCTCGTCTACCACGTTTATAAGTCACACCTTCCTTATCAAAACAAAGCTTAAAGAAAACTTGGCTGGCGCCTAGCCTCAGCGAAGGCGGCCGCCTAGTTGCACTTATTTCTGCAGAACGTATATAAACGTAAGTTTATACTTTCTGACAGTGCAAGTAGATTTAGTTTGCCTCTTGTTTGTTTTCTGGCAGAAGACTGATCTCTTTATCTAGCTGGTTTTTCAGCCTTTCAAACTGTGCCTCGGCAATTATGTCCTCTATTTCTTCTTTAGCTAGTTTAATAGTTGTTTTAGTGCTATCAGCCAAGCTTAATGTCCCCCTGACACCCATGATGCTGAGGGTAAGAAGTGTACTCTTCATAATAGGCAGAATGGCTGTAGCTGTTAAGCCCAGAGCAACACCCGTTATTAAACCGGTCTTTTCAATGTTTTTAAACATTAATCTTGCCTCCGATTAAATGGAATATTACGATGCAATAATTTGCGCATTTCCGTTTAACATAAATGGCGACTTTCTTTCAGCAATATCCAATTGATCTTTCTTAGACACTAGTAAAAGAAACGGTTTTGATAATACTGAAACTGAACCCGCAACAAGCAGTATATACAACCAATGTTGGGGCATCAGTGGGGCTGTGTGAAAGATTCCGGCAGCAGTTGGAATATAAATCGCTCCAAATAACGCCACGAAGGATGCTCCCAAACCGCCTACTAGCCAGCGGTCTTTGAGAGAATCTTTGATACTCTCCATGGAGCCCTCCTGTCTCCAGGAAAGAGTTTGTACTAATTGACCCACGACCAACGCTGCAAAGGCTGTCGTTTGGGCTACTAGCAAAGGTGCCCCGGCTGCCAACGCAGTAGCAAATAAACCTAACGAACCAGCTCCAAGCAAGATCCCACGCGTTATGACTTTATAGTACAGTTCTTTGTCCACAATATCTTGGCGGGCAGTTTGCTTTGTCTTATTACCTGGGTTTACCGCTAAAATCATAGCTGGTATTGCATCCGTAAGAAGGTTCATCAATAGAATTTGTATGGGTACAAGTGGCATAGGTAACCCTACGATAACTGCTACAGCTGTCACCAAAACTTCCGCCAAGTTACCCGTCAGAAGACAACCAATCGCTTTCCTAATATTTCCAATGATAGTTCGTCCTTCTTTGACACCTTCTATAATAGATCCAAAATGATCTTCTTTTAAAATCATGTCTGCCGTGCCTTTAGTAACATCCGTTCCCGTTCGACCCATAGCTATACCAACATTTGATTGCTTTATTGCAGGGGTATCATTAACTCCATCGCCTGTCATAGCAACAATATGCCCACACTTTTGATAAGCTGTAACAATTCTCAGTTTATGTTCAGGAGTTACTCTTGCAAAGATGGAGATCTCTTCAACCGTTCTCACTAATTCTTCATCGGTGAGTTGATCTAAGTCCTGGCCAGTCAGAACTTTTGAGTTGGAGTCCCCAATACCAAGTTCTTTAGCTATGGCCAAAGCTGTAATAGGGTGATCACCGGTTATCATGACCGGCTTCACACCGAGAGCGTAGGCTTCACGGATGCTCTTTTCTACATCAGGCTTGGGCGGATCCATCATTCCCATTAAACCAACGTAAATAAGTTGGTCATCAATTACTTTAGGTTCATCTGGTTGGCCTTCTATCCAATCTGTTGGACAATAGGCAAACGCTAATACCCTAAGAGCATCACGAGCTAATGTTTCATTTTGCTGATGAATTAATTCTTTCGTTTCTTCCGTGAGAGGGTGAACTTCTCCATTTGACTGATACCACTCACAACGATTAAGAACTACCTCAACAGACCCTTTACAAAATACAAAACAATCCTGGTCAGCCTGTGTATCCTTACAAACAACATTCATTGTCCCAGAATTCGAGTCAAACGGAACCTCATGTACCCTATGCCAATGAATCATTTTATCTTGCCACAAACCAAATTTTGCAGCGAAACTTAAGAGTGCCCCTTCCGTTGGATCACCTTTAATAGTCCAAGAATCTTTTTCTTGTACAAGCTTGCTATCATTACATAGAACTGCGATTCTTGCCAGTTGCTGTAATTCTGGACAATCTGGAATACTTTCCTTGATAGTCGAATTAGTCGGGCTCACATTTGTTATTAACCCTTTAGGTTCATAGCCATTACCTTCCACTGCATAAGATGAACTTATCAAGGCAACTCTTTTTACAGTCATTTCATTTTTGGTTAAAGTACCCGTTTTGTCTGAACAGATAACCGTTGTCCGTCCTAAGGTCTCCAAGGCGGATAATTTGCGAATCAAGGCATTCTTCTTTGCCATGCGGAAAATACCTGCACTTAAGGCAATGGTTATTGTTACTGGAAGTCCCTCAGGTACTGCAGAGGCCGCAAGTGTAATTGACGTGGTAATTATTTGTCCGATTGGTCGACCTCTAAGTAAACCAGCAATAAATACTAAAGCTCCAGCAAATGCCGCACCTTTAATAAAGGTTTTACTAATACTAGTCACTTTTTCGTGCAGGGGAGTTAGGACGCTTTCTTGTCCTTCCATGAGTGACATTAGGTAGCCAATTTCAGTTTCCATCCCAGTTCTAACGACAATCCCTATTCCTTTACCGCGTGTCACATCTGTTCCCAAGTAAAGCATATTCTTACGCTCTGCTAATGCGCAATCTCCACGCAATATTTGGATATTCTTGGTAACTGGAAGAGATTCCCCTGTTAAGGCTGCCTCATTTATTTCTAGGTTCCAAGAACTCAGCAATCGGATATCTGCGGGTACTTTGTCACCAGGCTCAAGGTTGACAATATCACCTGGCAGCAACTCACTTCCTAAGATCTCCAGATTTTCGCCTTCCCTAGTTACTTTACACTGGGAAGGTTGAAATTGATTGAGCGCTTCTATTACCCTTTCGGCCTTTCGTTCCTGAACTGTGCCAATCGCAGCATTAACTAAGAGTATCGATCCCATAGCAAGTCCATCAAACCAAGATCCGGTAACAAGAGCTAATATAGATGTTCCCAATAGAATTATGGTCGTAAACTCTTTAAACTGTCCCAAATAAGACATTAGCCAAGGTTCTTGTTCTTTTTGTTCTAGTTTGTTTAAGCCAAATCTTTCACGGTGTGATATTACTTGTTCAGCTGTTAATCCCTGATTTTCATC
>PKWS01000164.1 GCA_003132105.1 Desulfosporosinus sp. | reverse complement strand
TATGACACAAAATAGACTGGCGTACTGACTTGTTAGTTTCTTGAATGTGCCTATATCGGCCCTGGAGGTATAAGTATGTCAAAACATCGACCTAATCGTTTGGCTGAAACTCTCAAAGAAGAAATTTCTCAACTCATCCGGGTGGAGCTAAAAGATCCTCGCATCGGATTTGTAACTTTGACAAGTGTTGATGTTGCGGGCGATCTTGCTCACGCGAAAGTGTATGTTAGTGTTCTAGGGACTGAGGATGAAGGGAAAATATCCTTGGAAGTGTTAAATCGAGCAGCGGGGTTTGTGCGTTGTGAAATCGGGAAGCGTATAAGACTCCGACACGTTCCAGCAATCGTTTTTGTATACGATCCTTCCATAGAACATGGTGCACACATAGCGAAGTTGTTGAGGGATGTTGGAGTTACCGACGATGAAGGTAAGGGTGAATCTCATGAATCATGAAAACACCCCTGAAGAGATGATTGAAGTGTTAAGAAAAGCGCCAAGAGTGGCGCTTTTCTCCCATGTTTCTCCGGATGGAGATTGTATCGGGTCCATGTTGGCGATGGGTCTAGCCTTGGAGAAAATGGGAAAAGAAGTGTCATTTTATAATCCGAATCCCGTGCCAAGCTATTTATCGTTTTTACCAGGCTCGTCTCGGATAAGGCAGGAGCTCCCGAGTCCCCAACCTAAGATCTTATTGTTTGTGGACTGTACGGATCTGGGGCGCGTTAACATGTCTAGGTCCGAAATCTCTAGAGACAGTATTGTGCTTAACTTAGACCACCACATCTCAAATCTGTTCTTTGGAGACTTTAACTGGGTTGATGCTCATGCTAGCGCGGTTGGAGAAGTTGCTCTGACGCTCATAAACCAGTTGGGTGTGGAAATTGATCTAGACATGGCCACCAATCTGTACACAGCGATCGTGACAGATTCAGGATGCTTTGAGTATAGTAATACGACTGCCCAAACACATCGATTGACCGCAGACCTATTGGATAAAGGCGTGGATTTGTCAAACATACACCATAACATATTTGACCAAAAGCCCCTCGCCCGAATTAAGTTGCTTCAGTGTGCCCTGAACGGATTAGAGATTCTTGCTGATGGGCAGTTGGCGATTATGACTTTAAGTGCAGAAGATTTTCGGAAAAGTGGTGCAGAGCAGGACTTGAGTGAGGGACTGGTTAACCACGCTCGGAGTATTGTGGGCGTTGAGGTGGCAGTGTTACTGAAAGAGGTTGGCCCTCAAGAGATTAAAGGGGGTCTGCGTTCTAACCTATGGCTGAATGTCAATGAGATTGCTGCCCAGTTCGGAGGAGGAGGGCACCAGCGAGCTGCGGGGTGTACTCTTAGAATTCCAATGGCGGAGGCCAAACAAATCATAACTACCGCGGTTGAGGAGGCGTTAAGGATTGGAAGGAATCATTAATGTCCTTAAACCACCAGGAATGACTTCTTCTGATGTTGTTGTCTGGATGCGAAGAGTGTTAAAAGCTAAGAAGATTGGACACACAGGGACACTTGATCCTGGGGTGGCTGGAGTTTTACCGCTTTGCGTGGGTAAGGGAACACGTTTAGCAGAATACATAACAGAACAGGGGAAAGCTTACCTTGCTGAGGTTACGTTTGGAGTTACGACAGATACTCAGGATGCCTTCGGTAAAGAGGTTCACCAGACTAAACCAGATTTGAAACAGAGTGACTTAGAACGGGTTATACCAAATTTTTTGGGTAAAATAGCACAGACTCCTCCGATGTATTCGGCGGTTCGTAAACAAGGAAAGCACCTATATGAATATGCTCGCCAAGGGTTATCGATTGAGAGAACGCCACGCGAGGTATTCATTTATAGTTTAAAACTGGTAAAATGGTATGAAGGGGAGTTTCCCCGGGCGATTTTAGATATTGAGTGTTCAAAAGGGACATACATACGGACAATCAGTCATGATCTCGGACAGGCATTGGGCTGTGGGGCTCATATGTCTAATTTATTGCGCGTTCGTTCCGGTCCGTTCAAGATCCAGGATAGCTGGACACTTGAGGAGATTGAAGAGGCGGTAAGCGAGTCAACTTATGCCTTTTTACTTCCGCTGACAGCCGGGATCGATCTACCTCGGGTAAACTTATCAGCTGCTCGCGCCAATGCTTTTCGGCATGGCTTGCCTACCAAGCGCGAACTAGTGCATACTCTTACCGAAGGAAATGAGCCTTATGTCCAGGTAATTGAAGACGGANNTAGGTAATTTCGATGGAGTACACCTGGGACATCGTCGCTTGCTTGAGCATGGATTAGGACAAGCTGTGCGTTTAGGTGTGGGGCTTTCTGTTTTGATTTTTGAGCCTCACCCACTAAAAGTGTTATTTCCCGAACGGGAGATAAAGCTATTGTCCACAACTGGCGAGCGTTTACTCTATTTAGAAACTATTGGAGTCCAAACCGTCTACCTTTTACCGTTTACTAGGGAGATGGCGAACACTTCTCCTGAACAGTTTGTGGAGAAAGTGCTGCTTCCCCTCGGGATGATTCATGTTGTGGTCGGTTTTAATTATTCATTTGGTGCCGAAGGCAGAGGAAATTCCGAGTTGATTCAAGCCTTAGGGAAGAAGTATGGATTTGGAGTTAGTGTCCTTCAAGCACAAACGATTGGTGGCCAGGTGATTTCTTCGAGCAGTATTCGTAGAGCATTACTTCACGGGGATATTATATTGGCGAGCTCTTTGCTTGGGCACCCTCCTTGCCTTCGTGGGACTGTCGAACACGGGGAAGAACGCGGGCGTGAGCTAGGCTATCCGACGGCTAACATTCTCCCGTCAGAAGACTATTTAATACCAAAGCGAGGGGTATATGCGGTTTGGGCCTGTCTAGATGGAAAGTGCGTGTCAGGGATGATGAACATTGGCATGAAACCAACTTTTCATGACTTGTATACTACAATGGTCGAGATTCATTTCTTTGATTTTATCGGCGATCTGTACGGGAGTGAGATCATGGTTAACATTGTTGAGCGTTTGCGTGATGAACGCAAATTTAAGGGTGTTAACGAACTTATGATTCAGCTAAAAAAAGACAGGGTTAAAGCAGAACAGATCTTGAGAGAAACCCTCGTGTAGCCCTACCTTTACAATATTATTATCTTTGTGTATAATATTCATGGAACTGATGACCCACTGACTCGGCTTGAGTGAGTCTCCGACGCTAACCTGGGCAGTTGGGAATTACAAAAAAATGGAGGAACTTATCATGATGACACCTGAGAGAAAGCAAGAAATTATCCTGAAGCATGCACAAAAAGAAGGGGACACAGGGTCTCCAGAAGTACAAGTTGCGCTTCTCACTGAACGGATCACGTATTTAACAGAACACTTTAAGACTCATAAGAAAGACCACCATTCCCGCCGGGGTCTCTTGAAAATGGTTGGTTCGAGACGTGCATTATTGACATATCTCAAAAATGTTAATTTTGACCGTTATCGTAATCTTATTGCTGAACTCGGTCTGCGGAAATAATCCAACGTAAAGGCAATGTGAAGCGGATCAAATGATCCGCTTCTTTATTTTACCAGTCAGAAAGTTAAAGTTTGGGGTGGCATAAGTGCAACTAGGGCGACGACACAGGACGTGTCT
>PKWS01000311.1:4476-8144 GCA_003132105.1 Desulfosporosinus sp. | reverse complement strand
CTTAATTATCTTTAAGTTGAAATTTGCGAAAATAGTTCGTTTAGCCATGATCTTTCACCGCCCAGAGATAGTGTACCTCTGATTTTATCAGAACATGAATTCTAAATAAATAGAACATATTGGCTATACGGTGCGGAGAAGCGATTGAGCTTGTCTTTTATAAAATATGCCGTTTGTCCCAGAGTGTGCAAGCCACACCAACGGATGAGGAATTGAACGTTGTGGGAAGGATTAGCCGATTTTTTGTAGAAAGTATAAATAATGAGAAGAGTGTTGAACCTTGGAGGGTGACTCGATGAAAGATTACTATTCGATACTTGAAATTAATGAAAACGCTACGAATGATGAGATAAAGATAGCTTTCAGAAGACTCATGAAGATTTGGCATCCAGATGTCTGTTCTCGAAATAATGCTAACGAGAGATTTATCACCCAACAACTCTATTCGGATGCCTACTTATAATTTTACTTATTATAATTAGTTTAAGTTTTGTCGCATATATTGCTTTTAAAGTTTATACTACCCTTCATGGTGTCCAACAATAGATATGTTTTTCAGAGAGGTGAGAATTTTTGACAAAGAAGAATAGTGTTATAAATTACAACTGGTATTTATTATTGCCATTGATGCTTTTGTTAGCGATAGTGCCTTTAATAGTGTATCTTAAAGTTGTACCGTTAACTGGCGCATCCTTCGACCTTTGGACCGGCCAGAAGGAAAATATGGACTTTTTCTCGTATTACAAGATGGTTTGGATTTTAATTAGCATTGGCTTGGCAGTCGTTGTTTTGGCATTAGTTGTTATGTTTTACGGACTTGATAAGATAAAAGGCAGTATTTATTATATTCCAATGGCCGTATATGCTTTCTTTGTGATTCTGTCTACGGCATTTTCTCAGTATACGGATATCTCGTTGACGGGTTTTGTCGATCGATATGAAGGGATGTACGTACTTCTAGCCTATATGGCAGTGTTATTTGTGACGATGAATCTAGTTAAACAGGAACAGCATATTAAAATCCTCTTAGGGGCCCTGTTCACAGGAGCAGTCATTATTGGCATTATTGGGGTAGGTCAATATTTGGGTTATGATATTTTCAAATCCTCTTTCGGAAAAAGCCTAATTTTGCCTGCGGATTACCAACAAATGGCGGCTAACTTACAGTTTCAATTTGCGAAGCATACGATTTATGCTACTCTTTATCATATTGACTATGTGGGTAGTTATATGGCGATGCTTTTCCCTTTGACATTAACCCTGTTTGTTCTTAGCAAAAGGAGTTGGCTCAAAGCGCTCTACGCTGGGCTCACCCTTTTAATGGCAGTAAACTGGTTAGGTTGTAATTCTCGGGCTGGCATGTTCGGGGGTGTTTTGGCACTCATCATTTTAATGATCATGATTAACAAATATGTACTCAGAAACTGGAAGTATTTTCTAGGCGGATTTGTGATTTTAGCTCTTTTAGTATTTGGGCTTAATTACATATCAAAGGGATATTTAGGCTCACGGATTAGCTCGTTAGTCTCTGATGCTGGAAAAGTTACAGGAAGCTCAGGGAAAGACGATTCCAAAGCGAATTCACTCCTGCAAGGGCTGGACATTAATGGGAACGAGGCGACTTTAGTGACACCCACTGAGACGCTTAAGTTTTCTGTAAACGGTGACCAAATCATATTCAACGATAAAGATGAACATTCGATCGGTACGAAATTTGAGCAAAGCACAGGAACGATAGATTTACAGGATAATCGGTATAAAGACTACAAACTTACGCTGGGTATGGCTAATAATAGGAAAGCTCTCCAATTAAAAAAAGGTATTCTAAAATTAAACTTTATCTTAACGAACAATGAAATTGGGTTGCTCAATAATAAAGGCCAGGTTGTCAATATCCAAGCAGTCGAAAAGTGGGGCTTTGAAGGTAAAGAATTGTTAGGCTCTTCTCGGGGATATATCTGGTCCAGAGCCATTCCCTTATTGAAACATACCTTATTTGTCGGTAACGGACCGGACACGTTTGCTGCTTATTTCCCCCAAAATGATTTTGTAGGAAAATTCTATGCCTATAATGGCGATATGTGGCAAGTGGTAGATAAGCCACATGATTTATATCTGCAAGTTGGCTTAAACACAGGGGTTATCTCCCTCCTGGCTCTTGTATCACTATTTATTGCCTATTTTGTCAGAAGCACAAGGCTCTACATTAAAAATGATTATAGTGATTTTATTTCAAGGGCCGGAGTGGCTATCTTTGTGGCAGTATGCGGTTATCTGGGAGCAGCCTTTTTTAACGATAGTTTAGTCTCAGTGGCCCCCGTATTTTGGATTCTTTTAGGACTAGGAATTAGTGTTAATTACATGTTGGAGCAGAAGAACTTTAGTCCTCAATTAGTCACGGGGGAGCTGGGCAAAATTACACACCGGAAGAAGATTAAAAATTGTTAGCGGTGTGGCCTTTAGTAGGGATGTAGTGTTGGGCTTCTTAGCCTATTGCCGGAGCCATGGTCTGTACTGTCATATTTACTCGGTCCAGGGCATGATCTTTGATACTCCGGCGTGTTGGAACGAACATTGGCCAGAACAGAATCTTGCCAGGCTAGAGGGACAGCAGCCACCAGCTGAGTGGGTTCTGAGAGTAAGAGAATACTGCCCAGCCCTGCTGGTGGACGACTTGGCCGAATGGGTTAAAACAGCCCGGGAACCCATCTATAAAATGGCTGTATTAAGTGAATACTCGTTGGTGGAGACGGCTAGGGAACTCGATCAAATACTGGGTCTTAGTGTGACTAGTTCCGACCCCCGCAACCTAGAGATCTGCCCCACCAATGTGTCTAAGGGAGCGGCGTTATGCCAGCTTGCAGAGCTCTTGGCGATTAAGCCTGAGCAGATTATGGCTGTCGGCGATAATTATAACGACTTGAGTCTGTTCGGAGTAGCAGGACTGAGCGTAGCCATGGGTAACGCACCCGAGCTGGTACAACAGCAGGCACAAGTAGTCACTAAGTCAAACAACGAGTCGGGTGTGGCTTGGGCTGTTCACCAATGGGCACTTGGGGAGGCATTTTAATGGAACGAGGTTTTGTGCACGGAGCAACACTGGTTTTGCCTGACCGTATTTGTCACGGTGGGATGCTCTGGCAAGACGGTATTCTGAAGGAAATCTTTGAAGGCCAGGTACCTATTCTGTTAGGGCAACAAGCATTGAAGGGAACAACAGTGTGGGACATGGAAGGGGATCTATTGATCCCCGGTTTGATCGATACGCATGTGCATGGGGCTGGCGGCTGCGATGTCATGGATGGTACTACAGAGAGCTTACAGACCCTAGCTGAGGCTCTGCTTAAAGAAGGCACAACCGCTTTTTTGCCCACGACGATGTCCTGCAGCTCGGAACAACTGACGAAGGTGTTCCAAAATGTAGCGGATTTTCAACGGAGTCACTTCCGGGGTGCGGAAATCTTAGGATTGCATTTAGAAGGCCCCTTTTTAGCGATGCAGTTCCCAGGCGCACAAGCAAAGGAAATGATTTGGGATGGAGCCAAGGGCGGGAGTGCACAATTTTTCACAAACTTGCTGCGCGAGTTTCCGGATCTTGTTAAGATACTTACTTTTGCTCCGGAACGACCGGATGGGCGAGAACTTGCTGAGGTTTGCCTGGCGCATGG
>PKWS01000311.1:0-4329 GCA_003132105.1 Desulfosporosinus sp. | reverse complement strand
GGCATGCCGGAAGGAGAATACGAACTCGGGGGACAAAAGACCATTGTACGCCAGGGTATAGCCCAGTTGCCAGATGGGACGATTGCTGGTAGTGCCTATCCATTGCTCCAGGGACTAAAAATGTTGGTACAAAAGCTTCAATACCCGTTGCCCAAGGCTGTGCGTTATGCAACTTTAAATCCCGCCAAACTTTTAGGGATAGATAACCGGGTTGGCAGTCTAGAAATAAACAAGGAAGCTACTTTTATCCGCCTGTCATCGAATTTTGACATAAAGCAGGTTTGGGTGCAAGGCAGGTTAGTGTTTAAGGCAAGGGAAATCTAGGAGGAACCAGAATGAAATATCTATACGCCCAAGATAATTTGAGTTTAGGCCAAATGGCCGCCCGTTGGGTGGCACGTGAAATATTAGGTCGTCCCAATCTAGTGTTGGGTCTTCCGACGGGAAGTACACCGATTGGCATGTACCAATATCTGGCCCGGCTTGCCCCAATTTAGCTGCGGAATGCCGCAGGTACGATGAGGCGATTCAAAGGGCCGGCGGCATTGGGGTGCAGATACTGGGTCTAGGTCCCAACGGTCACATTGGTTTCAATGAACCTTCACATAATATGGAAATTCTTACGCATGTCGTGGATTTGACGGCAGAAACAATCCAGGCTAATACACGATTTTTCCCAGATTCTGGTGCAGTTCCTCGTCAAGCGATAACGATGGGTGTCGGCAGCATTATGCAAGCGCAAAAAATTCTCTTACTGGTCAGCGGGGAGAGTAAAAGAGACATTTTGACCAAGACACTCTATGGGCCGGTGAGCACAGAGGTTCCTTCTAGCATTCTACAGTTGCACGCTGATTTAACCGTGCTCTCGGACATTAAGCTTTAAATAGACTCAGTTTCCTAGTGAGTCTGCTTTTATCAATTGTATAACTTTGCATCATATTTTCTGAGGATGGAACAGATTTGCCCAACGAATTCTTTTATTCTATACAATTCACTTTCGCGGCTGCCGGTCCTCCAAGCGTTACAGTAATCCATCAGCCAGTATTCCAGCTTACCAGCTAGTTCATACGGAGCATCCAGCGGATGTACATCCTGCCCGTACTCGCGTTCTTTAAGGACCAACGTCAATCTCTGCATTAGTGATACACCACGGGCAGCAAGATAATACTCCAACATTTCCTCTTGACGGTCTGCATAGGAACTCATATTATTGTGTTTAAGGGAATTGAAAATTTCCGCACATCGGGTAACTGCTGTCTTAAGCTGATCCTCTGAAACCTGCATCATTTCTTCTTTAGCTTTTTCATATAGGCTGATTCCAAAATCATTGTAGTTCTGATTGTAGACCTTATAATCCCTAAAAAATGCCAGATCTTTAAAGGTGATTATATCTTGATGAGAAAGTTCACGCAGCAGTCCCACCAGATTTTCTCCCGGGTCTTCATATTCCACCACAGAAACAGCTCGGTCTATGGCAATGAAATCCCTGTCGTCCTCCACGTTCCGCGGCTAACATCTAGCATATAGCCTCTGTTTGAATAGGAAGGTTCATCGGCAATATCCACACAGCCAATTTCCCCACGGGATATCTTGCATAGCTGAATCAGCGTTGCTGCCCCATACAGGAAGCCACGGTTGGAACAAGCGGTAACTGTGATCTTATTTGGTCTCACAGTCAGCAGGTAGGCTTCGTTTCTTGTATCCGTATTGTCATATTGAAAGTAAATGCAGTTTTCAGCAAGATTTCCTGCACTTCTAAGAAATTTTTTAATAGGCAAAGTAATTGCAATAACCTTTTTAATTTCCCGCTGTAACAGTTTTACTGTTTCCAAAACATTGTCATCCTGCGCCTCATCTAACACAATGGCAGTATTGTGGTCTACCAAAAAAAATCCATCCTGTGCTGTAACCTTGCGTGGCAATGGTATCAAATACATGCTAGTTCCTCCTTTCTCACCCAAGGGACGACTCTACCACGATCCTTAACCGTTTTCTGCAAAAAATCGCAAAATAAATAGAGCCAATAACTAGACTCTAAATAAACCATTTAAGCTCAACTCTTATAATACCAGTAAGCATTTCAAAATACAAAACCAGATATTTCAAAAACGACTGATTAAGTGCGTATAGTTAAAGGCTGCCCCTTTTGAGGCAGCCTTTAACTATACTACGAATCGGAGTCCGTTCATCCAAGACGAAGGGACTCCTTCTGATTATTACTTAGTTTCAGTTTCAGCTTCAGCTTCAGTTGTGGTTTCGGCTACAACTACAGCTTCCGGTTCCACGGCCAATTCCCTAAGAACCGTTATAATTCCATAGACTTCGTTTTCACTATCGGTAATTTTTAACTGTTTGTCTAAATTAAAATTCACTGAAGTAATTGTATCTCCCAGCGCCATTGTTGATACGTCAACAACTACTGCTTCAGGCATTAAGGCTGCTTTTCCCAAAACTTCTATCTCGGATTTATGAACTTGAAGTTGCACATTATCCAAACTATCTCGACCTTCAAAGGTGATAGGAATTTGCATTTTTACCTCGTGATCTTGAGAGACAAGGAATACATCGATATGAGTGACTTTCGCTGTAACAGGATGCCTTTGAACTTCCTTAACAAATCCAAATTTCTTGTTGCCGCCATACTTTACCCATACTTTTGCATTAGAGCCATGTGTAGCAAGAATTTTTTTCAGTGCTGCCGTCTCAAATTGAACGGTGATTGCATTTGTAACACTATCGCCATAAAGCACGCCGGGTGTAAAGCCAGCTTCTCTACATCGCTTAGGTTGCATAGTCCTTTCAACTGCGTCTAAAATAGTTTCTTCCATAAGAACTCACTCCTTTATTATGCCCATAAAGCCTTATCTGTCACTGTGGTATTGCAGGCTTGTTGGCATCAGGTATAGTATATCATATAATTACTCTTTTCATATATTTCGACAATACATGATTGCCATCACAACCTGTTTTGGGAGGAATAACTATTATTCTATATGGGATGATTGCTGCCATCGGGTTGCGTAACATGATCGAGGTGGTATTTCTATTCCGATTGGGCAATATGTCTAGACTCTTTCTAGTTAGAAGTGGAAGATTCCTTTCCTGCAACGCGGGTTTGGTGATTTATGGGATGTGAATCAAGGACTACACCCGAAAAGTTAAGTACAAGTAAAATGTCGCAAATATTCTTACTGAAATAGAGGGATTAGTTGATGCACAAAGAATTATAAAATAGGGTTTTCTGAACACTCCTTTAAACAGGTTAAAAGCTGGGCTAATATTTAAGCAGGAGGGAAGAAATATGAAAGACAGAAAACTGCTAAGCTATGTATTTGTATTCTTCGGATTTATGGTTGGATTTGTCCTTTTCCTGGTTGATCGATGGGAAGATATTCATAATTATTCATTCGTAGTTTTCTGGTCAGTCGTAATTCTTGCCTATATGATATTCGGGGGTGTAATTGGTAATCTCATTACAAGAATATTCCATGAGCATACGAAAAGAGAAGGGGCTATAAAGGAGCAAGATAAGCGCTTACATGACTTGCTGAATAGTCTTCCTGGTCTGGTAATTGTCTTGGAGGAATCTCATAAAGTACGTTTTGCAAACCGTAATTATATTATGGAATATGGTGAGTGTGTAGGTGAGTTCTGTTTCGAGGCAGCTGGCAAAAAGAATACCTGTGATAACTGTTCAGTAGAAAAGGTATTCTACAATGATCTGCCCTTAAAAAATGAGGAATTATTTCTTGATAATAGAATCTACGAGGTTATTTGGCAGCCGTTTAGTGATGCTGATGGCACTAAGCTCGTGATTAAAACTCTTTATGATATAACAGAACGAAAACAGGCCGAGCAAGAATTATCACGGTTGCAAGCAGAGATGACACGTCTTGAACGTCTGAATTTAGTGGGGCAAATGGCGGCAGGGATAGCACACGAAATCAGGAATCCAATGACAACCGTACGAGGATATCTCCAGTTGCTGAAGTCCAAGGCGGAGTTTCAATCACTGGGTTCCACGTTTGAACTCATGATTGAAGAACTTGACCGGGCCAACTCGATTATCTCGGAGTTCCTGACCCTTACTAAAAATCCACCAACTGAGCGACAATGCCAAAATATAAATGAAATTTTACGACATTTGTATCCGTTATTAGAGGCCGATACGTTGACCCAAAACAAGCAAATAGTGTTTGAAGCGGGGGAAACGCCGGATATTCTCTTTAACTCCAAAGAAATTTCCCAATTGGTGCTCAATTTGTGTCGTAACGGCTTAGAGGCAATGCAAGTGGGTGGAACTCTAACTATTCGAACATTTATTGAGAA
>PKWS01000184.1:25096-25488 GCA_003132105.1 Desulfosporosinus sp. | reverse complement strand
GAGGACCTATTTTCGTAAGAAACTAAAAGAGGTATTAGACCAAGAAGGAATTCAATTAATTGCTGTAACTTTTCCATTTAAAAAACCATTTCACCAAAATAACGAAAAAGGCACTAATAAGGAATTCTACGCTGCTACTTCAAGCACAGAGGTATGTGATGACTTACGGGAAAATGGCATAATACTAATCCGTGGAGTTATGCCATTACAAGATATTCCAATAATAGGAGTTCACGGTGATACTAAAATTCGCACGATAAACTCAACTTTATCTTTACTTAGCAGAGGCCTTAACCTATGTATCGAAGCAATAATTATGGCCTCAGATGCTGGTTATGTAGAACAAGGAGAAGAGATTATTGTCTTTAGTGCTGATACAGCAATAGTTGCAA
>PKWS01000184.1:0-25059 GCA_003132105.1 Desulfosporosinus sp. | reverse complement strand
TGATAATGTGTATAATTGTTTTGAATGTAAATATACTGTGTACCCAGGGATTGGAAAATATCTAAGCTACCCTATAGTACACGTTAGCGAATTATTTTTGCAGCATATTATTTGGACTAGGAGGTAGCAGCTGTGTGTTTCAATAAATGTTCTTGCTTCGCAAAGCAGTAATATATATATATNNTCCCAAAACTCGCTACCGGTGGATAGCTAATCCTTTCCGGGGAGGGTTTCCACCTCCTAAATCACACAACATCATCTGGCGCACTCTGCACTGGAGTCTTATTAATTAGTTTAAAATTATTCTTGAGTATTAACAATTGAACAATATAAGTGCCACAAATGAAACAGTATTTTTACCATTGTTATACGGTATTCCAGAAGCTTTTACCAAGGCCATTACGTCAATTCCATTTGCTTCAACGGAAGACACTGCTTTATCTGGGAATCTGCACTTCTCTCCAACGAGATAGGAACACTTTTTACAATATGTACAGGGACCTGCATTCAAAGGGAGAATTTCCTTGAAGTTGTAGTTATTTTCCATACATTCAAGTATTTTTCTGAATAGTTTAGTATGACAACCCCCTCCTTCTAGCATGCATTTCCAGTCAAGAGGCCTTTCTATTGGATGGACTGTCTGGAATAAAAGGCCCTGCTTGAATCCTAGTGCCCTCTCTTTCAAATCATTGAAATCACCCACTGCGGGAGGGCACATCCAGTTTTTATTGTAAGATCCGCATGAATTCTGTTCACATAGGGTTCTGAAATCCTTATTAAACTTGATTTCAGCCACTTCAGCTATTGAAGCATGTGTTGCATTTAATGCCAAAGCATCCCTAACTAAATCGCTTAAAACCGTTTCCATATCCATGCCCCTTTATTTCGTTGCGCTAAGATTACCCACATGCTGATATACTTCAGTTACCTGTTCGACTGATAGTTCACTTCCTAGTATCCCGGCACTACTACCAAAGATATAGCCACCTCCGCCAGCAGCCACGGCTAATAATTCAGAAGCTTTTTCAGACCTGTTTTTCTTACTAAACCACCCCAGATCATACCCTCCCATCAAGCACAAACTATTTCCTGCCGCCTGTTTAACTATGGCTATATCGACAAGCGAAGAAAAATCCAAGGAATGTATTCCATTAATGCCCGAGGCAATAAGATCTGGTAATACCGGGATTATATTCCCATCAGCATGAAAGAAAATTGGTGATTTTTGAGCCTTTAATAGGCCAACTTGATCCATAAGACTTGGAAAGAAAAATTTACGCAGATTTTCCGGGGAAATAAAGGTTCCCTTTTGATAGGCAATATCATCCGCAATAATAAGTCCATTTGCCCCTGAATTTAAAGCATCTAGTCCCAACTGGACATTAGCCGCTACAACCTTAGCCGTGATTTCTAGTATTATTGGGTCACGTCTAGCGATTGCCACCAGAAACTCGTTAAATGAAGAAAAAAACTTTGCCGTACCCTGAAACGGACCGTCGATTATAGCAAAGATAAAAAAATCCGTTTCTTTCCGCCATTTCATCAATCCATCCCAAACCGGAGTTTTACCATCTCGAGAAGAAAAAGGAGAAAAAGCTAAGGCATCAAGTCCTAAGAGTTCACAAGCCTCTACTCTGTCTTCAAACTCAACGTTATTCTTCAAACCTAATAATTTCATCACAAATCCATCGTCTAGATAAAACTCGCCTTTAGGTACCCGGTCCACCCACTCGTGTCGTGTCGCCGCCAATATTCGCTGGATCTTTCTCATGTTGTTCTCGTTCCTCCAATTGGAATGCCCTTGGGACAAGCTTACCTCTCCTGAAAGCTAATAGCTTTGGCAAAGCTCTGTGAAAATCCTTTATTAAGGGAGAGCTCTACGTGCTCCACACGTTTTGGCAAGTCATTAGCTGCCTGCAATTGCTTCTTAGAAAGCAACGCCATGATTGCCCCAGTACCCGCAGCATTTCCTACGGGTTTAATCCTGTTTAATTCAATACTGGGAAATAAGCCAATCCCTCTGACCGATTCTGGTCGAAGGTTACTTCCAAAAGCACCAGCAACTAAAATTCCATCTAATTGGTGGGCTTCAATATCTAATTCTTTCATTAATAGTTCTATGCCAGCCCTGACTGCACCTTTACCAAGTTGCAGTTCGCTTATATCTTTCTGAGTAATAGCAACCTCATGTTGTTGGCCCGTATATAAAACAAACTTTGAGTTTCTCTCAGTTCGTCTGATTCGATTTTTGACCGCATCGGATAGCTGTACTGGACATTCCTCTGGATTTCGGATTCGGCCATTAGACCTGATAACCCCTAACCTAAGTAGCTCTGCAACTGCATCGATTAGCCCGGAACCACATATCCCCAGAGGCTCGACATTACCAACAACCTCCAGGTGTACATCCTCATCGATATCAACCTTAACTATTGCCCCAGGCTCAGCACGCATGCCCTGGCTGATACAAGCGCCTTCGAAAGCAGGTCCCGCTGCTGTCGAACAAGTAAGTAGCCTACTACCGGAGGCAAGGGCAATTTCGCCATTAGTTCCTATATCGACCGCTAGCCATGTACCCGCAAGTCGATCTAGTTGAGTAGCAAGAATAACCCCAACAGTATCCGAACCGACATAACCAGCTATATTAGGGAGTAGCACAAATCGGGTACTTCCCACTAAAATTTTTAAACCTAAATCTCTTACACAGCCACTTAAACTACGTGCAAAGCCAGGAATGAAAGGAGCAGTGGCCATCCCTATAGGAGAAACACCCATCAATAAGTGGCTCATAACTGTATTGCCGATAAGCGTTATGGTGTAAACCCTTTCCTTGGATACCCCTGTTCGTTGTAAAAGTTTAACGACAACCTCATCAAGTGTCTCGACGACCAACTTCTGCAATCGAGTAAGGCCACCCTCTTTGTTCTCATTGGTATAAGCAATACGAGAAATTACATCAGCACCATGAATCCCCTGCCGATTTGTCGCGGATGCGGAGGCAATTACCTTTCCGTCAATCATATTCACGAGATATCCCGCAACGCTTGTAGTTCCGATATCAAAGGCGATACCATATAGTTCCACAGTTGTATCCCCTTCTTCTAGAGCAATTAAGTCATTGTTGACAACGACCGAGGTTACACGGTAATTTGCTTTTCTCAATAGACTTGGGATTTCCTTAAGTAACTCAAAATCTACCTTTATCAAGCTGGAGTGTTCGTTTAATACTCGGTCTAAATCTGCGACCTGATCTTCAATTGAGGGAACCGTAAGTTGATGGAACGTTTTGGACACTGGAGTATCGACTTCAAACGTTAGATCGAGCAAATTCCCTTTTGCTGGTGTATAAGTCTCGTTGGGAAGTAAATTGGCCAGATTCTCTATTTCAGTATCCTCTAGTACATTCCTCTGACAAAGTAAGATTAACCCTTCTTGAAGTTGTTGCCGCGAAAATAACCTTTTTTCGGCAGAGCTCACTTCACTCAGCGAACCTTTCAAGAGCTTTGCGCGACATTTACCACAACTACCCTTACCTCCACAGACGGCATTAATCTGGACACCCGCCTCATTTGCTGCTTCCAGTAGACTCATTCCGATAGGAATCCTAATTTGCTTATCAGTAGGTAGAAAAGTTACTGTTACTAGATCAGCCATAATAATTACCACCTTATATTGAGGTTTAATGCACAATACACGAGCTCGATAAACATAATCCATTATATCTTCGAGCTTCGTGCATAGGCCTGTGACCCTCTGACATCCGCTTCAGCGCCAGATTACCAGAGCCAGGAGAAGATCCAGTTGAAGGCCGTATGCTCCAACATTTCCCAGTTCCCTTTAATCATCGCCTCATCACCAGTGACCCCACCAAGTTCATCTAGTTTAACCTCCCAGGGAGTATTCACCCTGCGTTTCGGAGATTTCCAGCCCACAGGTGGATTAGGATTAATTTGCACTGCGAAATTAGTTGCGTCACTATAACGACCGAATTCGAGCGTAGCATCAACCATCGCTTTGAAATTTTCTGGTTTTGTATCATAGGGTATTCCACAACCGCCATTGATGATGAAACCCCCATCCTTGGCAACCGTTTTACAGAGAAGTTTTACTCTTGCTCGTACTTCATCAGGCATTCCCAGTATGAGTAAGGAATCCGGCACTCCACCTGCAATACACTGGTAACCGCCAAGTTCTTCCTTGGCTTTGAAAATATCTCCTTGAATATCAATGTCACACAGCACCTTGCCTTTCGGCAGTTCACGGAAATGGTGCCAGTTTGGGCCCCAATCACCCTCAAGGTAAGCGCGGATAGTGTAGCCTGCATCAATCAACAGCAGCATCACTTTTTTGAGAGAGGGCCAATAAAGCTCCGTAAATTGTTTAGGTGATAAAAACGGAAATGCTCCACGATGCAGGGGTACAAAAATCGGATAACGTCTGAGCGGGTCTGCGATAGCCAAAGCAGCATTAACTATATCTGGAATGAGAGCGTCACATGCTTCCATAACTTTATTGGGTTGTCGGTGGACATCCATCATGATCCCCCGTAAACCTCTTAAGCCATCCGCAAGGTAATCAAAGGATCCAAAAATACGCCACCCATGGATTGTGGCATACCCAGCTCATTTTGTAGGTGAAGAGCCCGTGCCTTCATTAGTGCGCCTGCCATAGCGGAAGCCGTACTCCCTTTAATCAAGGCCATATAGGAACGGACCGAACCATGTGCACCGAAATCGTTCAGAGCCCGCGGCAAGAACCTCTCAAACAAAAATTCTACAGGGTTGTTGATCAGGAGGTCATACTCATCGCTTTTCATCCTCTCCCCTTCCACAAACTGAAATTGTGTGTGGGGTGGCAAATCTCTGCCCGGAAATTTATATAGATTAGAACCCACAGAATCTTGAAGTGGTCCCCAAAACCTGCCAGATCGAAAAGAGTCAACCTCAGGGAAATCGTAGACAAATTTGTTATCAGCCAAGCTCCATTTACTGGCGTCATAGATAAATTCTTGGGTGGAATGCCCTCCATAAACCTCAGCGAAATAATTCGACCCTGAGGAAATGGGAACACGGTCAGGTATTACCAAAGCAATTGCAGCCTGGTAACGACTTAGCCTTTCATTAAAGAGTTCTTCAATGTTATTACTCATCATTTACCTCCCAAAAAGCTACGCTTGATTCTCCCTTGTGAATTTGAGATAGCGCTTCGCAAAGCGATCCATCCCTAAGAGTAGATCTGTTGCCATAATGCCTTTGCGAACCTTAGCTACGTCGACCACAGGACAGGTTACTCCCGCTTCAATCGCCATACCTAAATATACACTATTGATAACTTCCCGACCAGGAAGACTAAACGAAACATTACTAGCCCCTAACGTTATGTTTACCCCATATGTCTCTTTGATTCTCCTAATGGTCTCCAATGTGACAATTCCAGCTTTGCTATCGACTCCGACTGACATAGCTAGACCATCAATAATAATATCTTCCAAAGGAACCCCTTGTTTAGTGCAACGTTCGATGATTCTATCAATAATTTGCAACCTAGTATCGGCATCATTAGGAATTCCTCGTTCGTCGGCTGGCAAAGCAATGACTGCAGCTCCATATTCTTTTAACAAAGGGATTAACTGCTCTAAAGAGTGTTCCGTTCCCTTAATTGAATTGACTAACGCCTTTCCTTTGTATACTTTTAAGGCTGCTTCTAAGGCGTTGGCGTCTCCACTGTCAAAACAAAGTGGAACATCTACCTCTTCCATTAACAGCTTGACAACTTTAGGCAACATAGTAACTTCATCAACGCCGCCAGTCCCTACATTAACATCAAGGATATCTGCGCCATCGGCTACCTGTTGCTTTGCTTCCAGACGTACAATCTCAAAATCTCCTTGTCTCAAAGCTTCAGCAAGTTTCTTTTTACCTGTCGGATTAATACGTTCTCCTATAAGTACTGTCCGATTAGCGCCGATTATTACCTCCATAGTTGCACTAGATACCTTAGTTTCCATCTCGACCACCCTCACTTACTTTAATAGAAAATACTATTGGCAATGGTATATTTCCTTACATAAAGTTATAGCCGCTGCAGCATCTTTACCATAGAAATCTGCCCCAGCATAGTTACGGACTTCTTCGTTAGTGGGAGCGCCTCCTATCATAACTGTGACCTTATCTCTGAGACCGGCAGCCGCAAGATCATCGATAACCTTTTTGATTTCAGGAAAGGTAAAATTAAGCAGACAGCTTAACGCAAGCACTTTGGCACCTGTTTCTTTGATTGCTGTGATAAACTGCTCTGAGGACACATCGACCCCTAAATCGACAACCTCAAAACCTGTTCCTCTTAACATGGAAGCAACAATATCTTTACCTATATCGTGAATGTCGTCCTTAACTGTCCCGAGTACTACGATGCCTTTAGTTACCTGAGCTTTCTGTTTAGAATTCCCAAGCATAGGTTCTAATTTCGCCATCACAGTTTTGAAAATTTCCCCAGCCATGATCAGTTCACTCAGATAATAGTCGTTTTTTTCAAATAATTTCCCTATTTCAACCATACCCTCATTACAATCTCTAATCATATCTAGTGGGTTATCACCAGCATTAATTCTTTGGTCAACTTGTTGGTATACTTTGTCCTCATCAAGTTCAACCAACGCTTGGGTTAATTCATTAAAATCACTCATTGATTAATTCCTCCCCAATAATTTGATTAGACTATAAATTCCAATTTGATTAAGTTTTAATTTATACTTTAGTTACATTACCCACTGCCAAATCCAAGCATAACTCATGCTCTCTAACATTTCCCACGGACGACGGATCAGGTCCTCGTCACCTAAAATGCCGCCCAGTTCCCCCTTCTTAATTTCCCAGGGAGTTAACATTTTAAGTCCTACCTTCTCCGCAGTCACCGCTGGAGGATTTTTAGGGACGCATTTAATGCTTTTGTCGTATGTTCCGTACTCAATGGTTGCTTCAATCATGGCTCGGAAGTTTTCCGGCTTAGTATCATAAGGAATATTACAACCGCCACTGATAATAAAACCACCATCTTTGCCAACGGTTTCACACAATAGTTTTACCCTGTCTCTAATTTCCTGCGGAGTCCCTAAGATCAGCATAGTATCCTGAACGCCACCAGCGATACATTGATGATGACCAATATCCTTTTTAGCTTTGAAAATGTCTCCTTGGTTATCGATATCACACAACACTTTCCCCTTGGGCATTTCCAACATATGATGCCAATGTGCTCCCCAATCCCCCTCCAGATACGCCCGAATCGTGTAGCCTTGATCGATTAGGATCTGCATCACCTTCTTAAATGAAGGCCAGTAGAACTTGTCGAATTGTTTGGGAGATAAGAAGGTAGGCTTATGGGTTGGCACAAAAATAGGATAACGTTTTAAAGGATCTGCAGTAGAAAGAGCAAAATTAACCATTTCATCCACTAGAACATCACAAGCGGCCAGTACCTTATCAGGCTGACGGTACATATCCAAGAGGACTGCGCGTAGTCCTCGCATGCAATCTGATAAAGCATCAAAGGGAGCCAAGAAAGCACCAGTCATGGGTTGTGGCATACCCAGCTTAGTCTGAAGATAGATAGACCTATTACGCATGACTTGGCCAGTCATTACATGGGCCATACCTCCTTTTAATAAAGCCATATTTGCGCGGACAGAACCTTTTTCCGCCATATCGCCCAACATTCTCGGTAAAAACCGTTCCATCATAAATTCCAGCTTATTGTTAATGAGCAAATCATATTCGTCAGCCTTCATATACTCTTTTTCTACAAATTGAATATTACTCATAGGAGGCAAATCTCGGCCAGGCAGTTTATAGCTTTGCAAGTTCACAGCATCATATAGTGGGGCCCATACCCGGTTATTACGTAACACATCAACTTCGGGGAAATCGTTAATAAATGCTTCCTCAGCTTGCAGCCATTTTTCACTACTATAAATAGTTTCCTGATTATTATTTCCGGAATAAATTTCTGAAAAATAGTTGCTACCAGGAGCAATGGGAATGCGGTCAGTTGGTTCCAAAGCGATGACGGATTGATATCTACCTAACCTTTCGGCATATAATTCTTCCGTAGTAGATTTAGTCATGTGATTTAACCTCCTCGACATCTAATTTAGGCGCGCTTTACTTGTTCTCTAATAGGGATTAGTGCGAGAATTCCTAACAAAGGACCAGCCGCTAGAATCCACCATACAGACGCAAAACTACCCGTAGTATCAATTGACCACCCTAACACTAAGGGTCCAAGCATTGAGGCAAACTGCCAAACAAAATTCGTTGTACCAGTCGCCGTAGCAGCCCATTCCTTACCGGCAAACTGAGTAACCAAGACACTAAGATGGGGATTTGCAAGATAGGATAAAAACCCGACTAGAAAGCCGATAAAACATAACATAGTGACCGAATGCATATAGCCAAAAATGATTGTGAAAGGAATTTGTGCGGCATAGGAAAAGATTAATATATTTTTGCGTTTACCAATTNNCCTGCAATAGACACTGAATAACCCAATTTAGTTTTGATATAGGCATTAGCCCACGTGGCTATCCCCAGCTCTGCCCACAATAGGCAAAACCCTGCTACCGCTGTAAGAAGTAGTTCTTTACTCGTAAATATTACCTTAAACCCACCAAACATATTTCCGCTTCTTTTGACTTGATCCGAAGCCTTTGGAACAAAGAGTAGAATTAAGATACCTGCAAGACCCGTGATAATACCAATGATCTCAAAAACGCCTTGCCAACCCACAGAGCTATTTAAAGCAGGAACGATAAAGTTTGATAAAACAATACCCGCTGACGGAGCTGCCAACAAGATACCAAAAGCTGTCCCACGTTCCTCTTGGGGAAACCACTCTATTACTGCACGGGTACAAGCAGACATGACTGCACCGGCACCAAGACCTGTAACAACCCGGAGCCAGAAGCCATTATCATAACTCGTCATATAGTGCATGGCAAACGTAGAAATTCCTTCTATAATAAGGCTCAGCGTCAATACCGCTCTAACACCGAGACGGTCTGCCAATACACCCGCTGGAATTTGGGTAATAACATATCCAATATAAAAAGCAGTCATTAAAGAGCCTGCCTGAGTATTACTCATGTGCAAAATCGGTGCAACCACTGGTATTAATGGTGGCCATGACATTCTACTAATAAAAGTTAGTAAGAAACTGGTTACCATAAGTGAGAGTATCACCCACCTATAACTACTAAGTTTTGGCTTTTCAGTCATCTTTTCCATTACACTCAACTCCTTCTTAATAATATGGTCTTTTAGTCCGATTTTGCTGTTCAGTTTTCCCAATTAGCCTTTAATTCATACGCAGACCTCCAAATTTGTCTAGTAGTATAGACATCTTTATCTAAAACAAATTATTGTTTAGCAAAAATATGTTTAAATAACTCTAGTGCCTTAACCGCGTCATTCTCGCAATAATCTGCACCAGTATATTCTCTTATCCGTTCGTTAACTGGGTATCCTCCTAAAACAATAGTTACCTTATCCCTTAAACCCGCCTTGTGTACAAGTCCGATGATCTTTTTGACGGAGTTTATTGAAGAGCTGAGTAACACGGAAATCCCAATAATAGATGCTTCGGTTTCAATAATGGCATTAATAAATGCCTCAGGAGGAACATCAACCCCTAGATCATAGACCTGAAAGCCCACTGATCGGAGTAAATTAATCACGATATTCTTACCTATATCGTGTATATCCCCCTCTACCGTTCCGATAATAATTTTAGCACCGTCTTGGGAATTGATTTCTGGAAAATAGGGTTCAAGGATTTCAATGACTCCTCTCATTATTTCCTCAGACATAATGAGATCAGAAAGGTAGTAAGCTTCTTCAGCGTATCGTTGTCCAACAATTCGCACGCCTTCTCTGCATTGTTCAATTATTTTCAGTGAAGTCTCACCAGAACTTACTTTAGCTTTCACTAAGCGTAAGGTCTTTTCTTCATCTAAGTTTGCAATTGCACCGATTAAATCGTTCATTTTTAGACCACCTTGCTTTTTCTAACTTCAGTTTAAAAATCGCCTAAACACCAGCCAGTATAGCTTGTAAGCCTGTAACGGTCACCTCGATATACTGATTTACTCCAGCCAATTGGTTTCTTCTCATGATCATATATCGTTTGTTCAACGAGGAAAACCGGTGTATTTATACTTACTTTTAAGAGAACGGCTTCTTCTTCCGTAACAATTGAAGCTCGGAATACCCTTTTACCCGTTATAGCACGCAACTGCCCATTACTATTGACGAGATTTGATAACGAAGGATCATTTAATTCTGTTTCAAGTATAGGATTGTGTTTACTAAAGATTATGTATTTATTTTCATAGATCAGAGGTTCATTGTTAACAGAAACGATCAACCTAAAATGGAGACATTTTGTCTTAAGCGGTATGATTAACTTCTTAGCCAGGGTTTCATCCGCTCTAAAAATATTAGCTCCAAGAAGCTTTATTTCCCTATTCATCTCTTTGCTAGGGTTCTCCCCACTAGGATTATCCAGCTCAAATTCAACATCATCTAATTTAGGATTTGCAACAAATGTTCCCTTACCCTTTTCAGAATACACCATTCCCACGATATTCAACTCAGAAATAGCTCGTCTAACTGTCATCCTGCTAATTCCAAACCTTGAAGCAAAATCATGTTCAGGAGGTAACACTTCACCTGGCTTAAAATTACCTGCCAAAATATCCTTTTCAATTAACTTAGCCAATTGGTAATATACAGGAATTGAGGAATTTTTATTTAAGGTCTTCATCTGGTTAATATTATTAGTCATTTTTTTACCAACCTGTCTAGATATCTATATTTATATTATCATATTATTTAAAAAATTTCTAGAATTATTTTTGTAATTTGTTAAAACAGCACTTTCGAATTGGGTCTTTTGGACTTGTTCTTACTTTCTACTTGCAAGGTTATGAAAATTTTGTTCTTGTGCCAAGATGATAACCTTGGGCTATCACTTCAGACGGCAAGACATACCAGTAGCATTTGTCTATCAATTACGGCAAATTTATAACATCAGAAATATATTCTTGAATTTTTTATTACCTAAATTAAGAGTAGGATTAGCCTCCATCACCAACTACAAATACGGTATCAAGTAAAAATTTACCCCCCTAAAACATATATCTCGGACGACAGCCTATTTTTCTTCTGATTTCCTCTTCTAATGGGTTTTAGCAGTTTACTAAGCCAGCTTGCATGAACGAATTGGTTAACAAACCTAGTAAATTCTCTGCCGTGTCTGAGCGTAATAATCTTCCGAGAATCCGCTTCCATGATCTTCGGCACACATATATAAGCATTCTTATAAATAGTAAAATTCCAGATAATGAAATTGCTGCCCGAGCCGGTACGGACATGTCTTTAAAATTATAAAAACAGAAGCAACTTCTGCTGTCGAAAACGCTCTCCAAAGAAAGAAATTATAGGGCTAAATATATAGAAGTAGATACAGTATGTTAGATTTGGGCAACTAAATAGCATTTATGCATCCTCTGCATAAAACTTAGACCCCGCAATCACTTGCGGGGTCTAAGTTTTCTATGGAGCCGATGGTCGGAATCGAACCGACGACCTGCTCATTACGAGTGAGCTGACGTGCCTCCTAACTGAACCATCGCTATTCTGGAACGCCCTATTTTAAAGGGTTTCAGGGTTCTTAATTTCCTTTGCATACTGATTCATACTGCAATTTTTAGGCTCGGTTGCAGTAACGGTTGCAGTATTTTATAGGTGGCTTTTCAACCTGACGCCGCTTAGTAGATGATGTAAATAGCAACAATTTTACGTCAACCATTGTCCGGTGATTGTCAAGATAGTTGTCGTATTAACTAAAAATAACTTTATCACTGAATGTGCTAATCACGGCGCTGCCTGACGGTGTAAGTTAGGAACCGAAAGTGCAAGAATGACTTCCACTCGCTGCCGACACTAGCGATGGTGGCTACTGACAATGGGTCCGCCCATAATGCCTAACCGATACGTTTTTGTCCTTAACACCCCCACTTATGTTAAATATACCCATTACAACGTACAATTTTATCTATATTTTTGAATTAACGCTTCTTTGGAGCTTGCTTCTTGCCAACCTTACTCGTTTTCCCCCTGTCACCTTCTAAAACCTCGTATTTCTCGCCGTTGAGTTGAAACATCTCTCCTGCACGAAGGCCAGAATCATCCAATTCAACCGACATGTTAATTTTCCGTCTGTGCCATGTTCCACCTATGTCTATGCTAACCTTGGCCTCAATCATGTGATTGGCTTTTTCTTCTTGGGTATCCTCGTCTGAATTGTCCATTTCTGGTTTATCGGTATTGCTTGGTTCTTAATAGTCAGGAAAATAACAATGCTCAAAATTGTTATTAGGAAGATTGTACTGGTTCCAACCGTGCCCACAGCAAGACCGCCATCATCACGAGATTGTGACAGGAAGTCGCCAAGAGAAGCACCGAGAGGACGTGTCAAGATGTAAGCAATCCAGAATGCAACTACTGAATTTAGCTTTAAGCGATAGAAAGCAATTGTTACCACACCTCCTCTTAGGGTTTATTTGCCGTAGGAAGATTTGGGTTTTCAGACAGACCAGACTTCATAAAGTGGTGTGAGACGAAGGTATAATTGTGATTAAGTGTAGATTTGTTGCTTATGAGATTCTTTGATTGGCATAATATTAAAGATCGGTTGTCAGTGAAAAATATCATGCTTCAGCTCTGAAAGGAGGCCGAAACACTTGACTTTCCAAAAAAGTCCCATAATTGAGTGACGAGTGATACAATTCCTTTTACAAAATTTGGGGTGGCCTGCTTAAAACCTATACTAATTGTCCTTTTTAGGAAGGAAAAAAAAGCTATATTCATTACCATTATGCCCCTAATTTTACTTCCCTACTACAATCCAAAGCCTCGGCATCCTTCAGCCTCTGCCTGGGAGCATTCAAAACGATGTTCTGATCACCATCAACGGAGCGTTTGTGTTTAAGGCAGGGGTTGAGGTTCGCGAAATACTTAAAGTGAAATACCAGTTGAGGTGATCTTGACCGGCATTTTCCTCATGCACAAATTTTTACGGAATTGAACGTGTTGTCTAAACTGGCTTTAGGGATTCAGAGGCATTGGCGAACTAGTGAACGCCCACTTGTAGAAGTGGACATTCTAATTTGGATCAGGATTCAGGCTTCCCGAGTCATGTTCATTGGTTTCAATCTCGGCGGCTTCGACCTCGCCCGTCTCAACATCATGTTCTAACCAACTGGTATCAGGAGCCACTTCATTAATCTTATCTGCATCGGACTCAGCACCCTCTACCTCAAGTTCATCCAACATTTTTAGGCATTTTGAAATCTTCTGATTAATCATTCCTGCTCCAAACAAAAGAAAAGCGATACCGCCATAGACCGCGATGGGTTCATAAATTCCCGGCATCAATTGGCTAGCGACGTCAGCAGAAGGATACCCTTGTGCTACATATTGAGCCACGGTTTTTTGGAATTGCTCGATATTCGTCACCAAATACACGACCCCAATAATAGTTACAACAATAGCGGCAACATACAATATGATTGAACCGGCAGGGCGCTTAGACTTCTTCATCGCATCATTTCTCTTAAATCTCTTCAGCATTTTACTCCTTTTCGTGAAAATAATCTAAAGGCAAAACGGGCGCTCGGGTATTGTCTTGCTACTCATCTTATCTTAGAGTAAGTTTGTGACCATCTTGTGACCTCCTTATGGGGAATATGTGATGACAATAATGGGAAGTTATGAATTCTTTTAACACACAATGTCTTTAATAAAGTAGTTCTTTTAAAATTCAACGGGATACGATCACTAACGGTGAACACTACCTACGGGAGTTTTCTGTGTTTGATATATAGAATAATTGACAATACATATATACTAAATCGAGGTATAAAAGACCCAAATAGTTGTATGAAGGGAATCTCTGGTCATTTAGCACCCAACAATTACCATGGATGAGTTATGGAAATTATGTTAGTCTAATTATTAGGTACTAACTTCAGGAGCACTGGGAGGTGTTCCAAATGTTTATTAATATGATAAGATAAATAATTATAAATTTAACTTCAACATTTCAGACGAGTTATCAATTTTTATGTACTTGTTATGATTTATCACAGATGATAAGGTATTTATCTGGCTAATTTCACCAATAACCTGAAGCAACCCTATCGGGCGAGCTTGGAGCATTTTCCAAGCAAACTCTGTAGGGTTTCAAATATTGATAATATGTATAAAGTTTTTGGAGATGGAGGTTAACATGGGCAGTACAGGGATTACTAGGTCTTCACACTCAACGCATGGAAAACCTGCAGGGGTCTACTATTACAGCAGGGAAAAAAGTCTGTTAACCCAGTTCAAAGCAAGGGTTTTCGGTGTTTTCACCATTTTCCTTTTACTTTTCATGGGGTTTCTCTATGTCCCCTTTCAACCCTTTGAGACGCTGCGCAGTCTATGGGTATCAAGCGCGATGACGAGCATGAACCATCAGTACTTGGCGAAGTGGTTTTTTAACGATGCCAAGATTCAACAAATACTGGACAGCAACAAACCCTTAGTTCTGGGGAACTCTAATCCGGCCTCGATTGATATGAACGGCACGAACAAGAATAATGGCACGGAACTGATTGACATCAGTCAAAGTGGGTTTAAAGGATACTTGCTTAAGGTCAATGATCCTGGACGTGTCAAAGTGGCAGCGACACGTTATCTCGGCAAGATCGGAGAAAGGGCAGAAGATATTGCCAAGGATACCGGGGCTGTCGCCGTCATTAACGGGGGAATGTTTAACGACCCGCAGGGCAACGGAAGCGGTGGGCACCCTCAAGGGATCCTCATGTCGAACGGTAGAATTCTATCCAAGGATTACGGAGTTTCAATCTATGATGTCATTGGCATGAATAAAAGTAATGTCCTTGTCCTTGGCCATTATTCTTTAACTCACATCAAGCAGATGGGCATACGGGATGCAGTCACATTCGGCCCTTTTCTTGTAGTCAACGGTAAGCCGGCCATCACCCATGGAGATGGGGGATGGGGAATTGCTCCTAGGACGGCCATTGGGCAAACGAAGGATGGTACTATCTTGATGCTGGTTATCGACGGACGCCAGATCGGATCCCTGGGCGCTACACTAAAAGAGGTTCAGGATGTCATGCTTGAATATGGTGCCTACAACGTAGCCAATCTTGACGGTGGAGCCTCAACTGTTCTCTATTATCACAATCAGATTGTTAATCACCCATCGAGTCCATACGGTGAACGTCATGCGCCATCCTTTTTTATTGTGAAGTAAAATAATCAGATAGAAGCTACATCTACTGGGAGTGCACTAAAATGAGGCAGCTACTTTTATTAAATTAGAAAGTAGCTGCCTATTATTTGAAAGAATATATCGTTGTCCTCACTCGAAGACTTGTGTTTGCTGAGAGGGTTCGATAAGGAAAGAACCACGCCAGATATCACTAAGGCAAAACCGATCCAGTGAAAGCATAATAAAAAGTCCCCTCCATAGGAGGGGGTTAAGAATGAGGAATGAAAAAAAACGTGCTGTATGCTAACCCGAATTAACGGTTAACTGTCTATTGTATTTATGAACTTTCTATGTAGAATATGTGAAAGGCTCATAATGGTAAAAGGCCCCAGCAGTTAAGCTGATGCCTTAGTTTATAGTTCGGCTAGACTTTACCCCGTCGGGGCCGCGCAGGCAATGTCGTATTATCTAAAGTGCAGTGACCCCATATTCAGGAAGCACCATGGACGAACCCCTTTTACCTTTCTTCTAAAAAAGAATTAATCTGGTCCAGTGAAGGTGGTTGCTTTTTCAATTGCCTAAGCATAGTTGCACTTTTTCTGCCTCAGGAATTCCAATTCCGGTGTCTATGATTGTGAAGACAATAGTATTTTCATCTCCGGAATAAAGAACGCTCACCCTGCCGCCGCCAGGAGTAAATTTAATGCTGTTATTCAACAAGGCTCTAAGCATTTGCTTGATCATCCTTCGATCCGCAAAAACCTCCAATCCTTGAGAACCGTGAAATGAAAAGTCGTGCCCTGAAGCCAGAATCAAACTTTCCATAGAGACTTCTTCCATCAGTTCGTCAATACTAAACGTTGTCTTCTGAAGCACTTGACTTCCGTTATCCCCTCTGGCGAAAAACAGCAATCTTTCAATCATAACCGTCATGCTAAGAGTTTCTTTCTTAATCACATCAATAGATTCCTGTAAAACTTTTTCATCCTGCTTTCCCCAACGATCCATCATACCTATATAACCTTGGATGATGGCGACAGGTGTTCTAAGTTCGTGGGATGCATCTGCTACAAATCGCCCCTGCTTTTCAAAATAGTTTTAATCCTGTCCAGCATTTCATTGAAGGTTTTAGCAAGCCTGGACAGTTCATCATCTACTAGAGGTACTTCAATTCTTGTGGAAAGTCCGGACAAGCCAATTTCATTAGCTGCTTTGGTCATCTTGTCTATGGGATTAGGCATCCTTCTAATCAGAAGGTACCCCGCAAAAAGCGAGAATAGAATTCCAAACATATCTGCAATCGCCATGAGAATAAGCAATATCCAAAGAAAGGTGTATTCCTTTGCCTTATTTTGCGATACCTGAATATAAGCCTTGAAGTGACTCTTATTTTGCTTGATATTATGCTACCCGGAATTAACGGCAGATATAAAACGATTCAAATTGTTTTTGAACAAATCGTACGTAGGGATAAAAGTCGCTCTGTCGTCCTTTGCCAACACAAGCTGAGCATTATAACTCTTAACTCCATGTGTCAAGGTACGAAATATTATCTGATGTATTCACCACACTAACGGGATTGTAGCTCCCTACCATAATAATTTGTGTTTTTTTATTTAACGTCCTGATTTTCGTGATAATGTCTTTCACTTCCGCAACATATGAGTCTTGCTTGGTCTGAAAAGCTTTTTCTTTCTGGGTATCTTTAAGGGACTGGATTTCTTGCAGGTCACTACCACCGATGGATATGATCAAAAAATCAGTATTGCTTATTATTTGATCTTGTTTTCCACTCTTTAACTGAGCTTTTAAATCATTGATCTTATATCTATCTACCCCTAAATTGTCCACTTTTATGTCTTTCGGCGTCTGGGTTTTCAACAAATCCATTAAATTGCCACCGATTCCTTTACCTTTCTCATCTCCCGTACCCTTGGCTATAGAATCGCCCATGAGCAATACAACTTGAATAACAAGTCCTTATAAGTAGTAGAACCCTTATGTGACTTCGTCACAATTACATAGAACTAAAACATTGAAAGGATATCATGTTTGTACTCACTAGGAGGCTTGGTGTTTGCTGAGAGGTTTCGATAAGGAAATATATCCGTTCATCTTTTTTATGTTTATTGGCATGTTTACCATGTTGAAAACCATTCAATAGCAAAAACAATCCATGAAGAAAAAAAGCCATACCGTCACCATAATGAACTGCAAATAAATTCAGTAGATAACCTCGCACATATCCCTACAGCCCTTGCCCCAGCGGGGTTTGCCCACCGCGAATCCAGAGACCTACCTTGGACTGTCAGAACGGGATGAGCCATCGTCCTATGGCAGAATACCAGACACACTACTATATTTACAAACGAACCAGTGCAGCAAGACACCCACCCCTGCAGGTTGTACGAACAGGAAAGTTGTTTTGTTCTTTGTGCGACCCCGATCTTTCTGGCTTCCACCCCTTTTAATCTGTATTATTGGGATAAAATATTTCCTCATCTTTATAAAAAAATCCATAACAAATTAAAGAAGTTTAAATTACACGGGTTACGTCCGGTAGCGCTAACAAGAATATCAATATGTTAAAGCAAGGGACGCACTTTGAAAGAAAGGTGTGTCCCTTGCCTGCCTAAAAAAATTTAGATAAACTTTACTTTATAGGCAGAGTTTTAACATCAAGCTTTAAATCATAAAGTTCAGTAGAATTTGTTCCACCGCCAAATCCACTGGATCGTTGATTTCCCGTTTGTTTTTTTGAAGTTGTAGAATCCTTCCATTCATTATCTGAAACAACCTTCCCATTTGATTTAATCCAGCTCATAATAGCATTATTCGAGTTACCTCCCATAGCTCCTGGCAACCCCATTCCTCTACTCCTGTCTGCACTGACCATAGCATATCTTATAGCTCCATCAGCAACTAATTGTTTAAACTGGTCTACAGTAAGTATGGGATCTGATCCGCTAAACCCTCCAAGCGTCAAGACAGGTTCACCAGTTTTAAGGATTAAATCTGAACCATAAGTCATGGCTGAAGGAACTTCAACAAAATATTTCTCATTATTTCTGTTAGCTTCTAAAAATTTTATAAGCTTCGAGTTGTCACTTGTCATTGAATTATCTTCTTGTTTGCTTGAAAAAAGCTCCAATCCAGCTGAAGGACTCCTGCTATTCATTGGATGAAACATCGGGGTAAATGACCAAACCATTGGTGCTATTAAAAGCCCTATAAAAGCAATACTAATGAGTATTTCATTTANNTAATTCTACTTCTATGAGTATTAACGATAAGTAGAATTATGGAAGATACAATGCTCAAAAGCCCAGTTATTGCAATGACAATTTTATAACCATTTGAGGTGCTATAGTTATAGGACAGAATTAGTATTTCAACAAGCCCGTTAACAATCAACGCTGTTGGCAAAATCCAGGTCTTCCATCCACCTTCTTTGAAAAGCTTCCACATAGCTATTAATCCAATTCCAACCAAAGCTGCAATAGAGGGTGCCATTGTGGTTAAATAGTATGTGTGAGTTATATTTTTCGAGAAACTAAAGTATATAAACTCTGGCAATAGCCACATGGACCATAATAGTAAGGATAACTTTCTTTTGTTATCAAATGGGAATTTAAATTTTTCCTCTATTGCTGCGACCGCGAATCCAATGAGAGCAAGTGGTAAGAGCCAGCCTATTTGATCTGACATATTATTTTTAGAAAATAGTCTGAGAATACTGGACTTTGAATTGTCTCCCATACCGTATTGTCCTGATTGTGCTGCAGTAGCACCAAACCTTTCTGATTGTGCTGCAGTAGGGACTTGACCTGTTCCTGTATGCGTGCTGTTTTTGCTTGATCCATTTTTCAATACTCCCTGCTGACTTTGACCCCTACCATTATTTTTCCCACCTATGCCGATTCTCTCTAATCCATTGTGACCTACTATAAGTTCCATGACTGTATTATTAGTACTGCTACCTATAAAAGGTCTATCACCTGCAGGTACTAAATCTGTAATGACTGCCCAAGATAGTGATACAACTAAAAGAATCACCGTACCTAAAGCAAGATGTTTTATTCTCTTTTTAAAAGGCAGAGATGAAGAAAAAAGGTATGTTATATATAGAGCGGGAGCCACCATGTATGCTTCTACCATTTTAATATTAAAGCCTATCCCCACAAGGGCTAAACTCAAGATAAGGTATTTAAATTTCCCTTTTTCGGCCGCTATAAGAAGTGCCCAACAGGCAAGTAATAACGATAAAACAAGTAAATTATCGATGGTATTATTTCTGCTTGATGCTACAAAGATAGGAGTTACCGCCAGACATAGTGCTGCAATGAGTCCTGAGAAGCTTCCGAAAGGCCTTTTAACAAGATAATATATAATCCAAACTGAAATTACTCCCGCGAGAGCTTGTGGAAGAATGATACTCCATCCGCTAAAACCNNGATATAGTTTGTATCCATAAACCTAAAGGCGGTTTATCAACCGTTACAAATCCAGCTGGGTCAAAGGATGCAAAGAAGAAATTTTTAAAGTTCATCATCATGCTTTTTACACCGGCTGCATAAAAAGTATTGCCATACCCTTCTATTCCTATATTTGAAAAATTCAAGACTGCGGACAACATTAAAATTAGCGAGAGTAAAAAGGTTTCCCTTTTGGATTTTATTTCTCCCTTCAACTTGACGACCTCCTCAGTTGTATATACCCATTCGGCATTCGCCAGGCAGCTGGTACAAAGATTCCCTTGAACTAACCTTATTGCATTCCTTTCTGATTTTTATTTTAAACATCAAATTTAAGCACTTGAGACTGACGAGAAAATCCATAAACGGCTTCCTGCATAATTAATTCCAAGGCTTGCTACCGTCGCAAACAATTTACAGACGAGCAAAGGCCATGCTAGATGATCGTGAAAGTAGACTAACAATCCATAAGTTAAAGTTAAAGTACAAAGATTCAGTGCCAAAAATCTGATCAACTGNNAATACTCCACAGGTGTAGGAGACACATTGAGCGACTAGCAACAGAACCCCCATATTGGAAAGAACAGCAAATACCGTAAAATCAACACCTGTATTGACTGCTCCAACCAGACAGAACCTCAGAAACTCAAGAGAACGCTTCGACATATTAGACAACTCTCTTCACCTTCCGTTCTTTTCTCACCATCCCGTAGCATTCACTTACGATATATAAGGGGCGATTTCTTGCTTCATCGTAGATACGTCCGATATACTCTCCGATAATCCCCATCATAGTCAGGAGAATTCCGGTCAGCACGAGTTGCATAGCGATAACCAGATTCCACCCTGCGATCGCTGATGCAGTAAATATTGCTGTAAGTAACATGTCTGCCAAGTAGATCAAGCCAGAAAAGAATAGTACGGCCCCTATATAGTCAGCCATTCTAATAGGTTTAAAGGAAAAGGATGTTAGGCCGTCCAAGCTTAGCTTGATCATCTTGTTCAGCGGATACTTGGTCTCTCCGGCTAAGCGTTCATCCCTTTCATACTCAACCGCAGTTTGCCGAAACCCCACCCAACTCACTAAGCCACGCACGTAACGGTTTTTTTCCGGCAGACGTTTCAGTTCTTCACACACTCTACGATCCAATAAGCGAAAATCGCCAGTATCTGTCGGGATCTCAATATCCGTGGAAGCGCTTAGAATTCTATAAAACAAACTAGCGGTTTGCTTCTTGAAAAATGTTTCTCCCTTCCGCTTCGTTCGTTTGGCGTAAACGACGTAATACCCTTCTTTCCACTTCGCAATCATCTCCAAAATCAGCTCGGGTGGATCCTGTAAATCTGCATCAATCACAACGACGGCCGCACCTACCGAGTAGTCCATTCCGGCGGTAATAGCTATTTGATGGCCAAAGTTACGAGAAAATGATATGAGTTTCACCGCATCATCTTGATCTCTAAACCCTTTGATCAGAGCAATCGTATGATCGTTGCTACCATCGTTCACGAAAATCAACTCATAAGGCTCCCTTGTTGAATCCATTACCTTCTTCAAACGACGATAAGTATGGTCAATGACAGTTTCTTCATTGTAGACGGGAATGACTATTGAATAGCGAATGTCTGTGTCCACACTCTTGCCTCCTACTTATTATGGATTTATTAATAAAGTCTCGGGGCAATCCATTTTCTGTAATTGTTTGCCACTGTGTTAGAGGGACTACCTTCTCATTCTGGAGGCTTAATGTCTGAACGTTCGAGCATCCTCAGCGGGACCTATCGAGGAACGCAAGAAATATTTGGTCTCTATGTTAGCAATCATTTGTATATATTTATCTACAGTCAGGATCGGAGCAGGAAAACCAGCCTATCACCAATCACTGCTTTCTCTTTATTAATAATGTAGGCTCCGGCTGTACCTGCATCGGTCTGTTCAACGTTACGACGTAATAATAAAGCAGTCTCTGGTACACGAAGACTTGAATTAATTTTGCTGGATTCGGTCGTCAGAGTAAGGGGGCATATGCCAGCACTTTGCCATTACCATAGCCAACCTATTAATTTCACAGCTATTTTTACCGTTTTATAAAATGTATTAAATTAGAGTTTCTTAGGATTTCACCTTCTCTTTCATTCTCATTTTTAACAGAGAGAGGAACTAATTTATAATAGGATAAAATTGGGTTCTTACGCAAAAACTGATATAATTACTTATTGTAAAGGCTCCATGTCAATGAAAGACGCTAACTGCTGCATTCTTTAATGGAATATAATGTCAAAATACCACTCGATGCGGAAGAACCTAAAATTGTTACCGTTCCGTGACCTTTGTATGGAGAATATGTCAAGGCTTGCGATGGAAAATATGAGAAACAAAAAAGCCCCCACCAATGAGGGCAAATGCAAGTGATATATTGCCCTGGATTCAATTTATCAATGAAGCTTGTCTTTTTCGAAGACTGGAGTTGTGTCGTAACGATATAAAAACTGCAATGCAATTTCAGAAGCCCGCTATGGAGTGGGCGTGCAATCTTTCATCATCGCACGGTACGATACCTGTAGCGCATCATATAAAAACGCACTAGTTTGCCAAGACGCCACCCGTTAGAGTTTGCAATGGAGGGCGTGACCGGATGTGCAAGTTGAGAAAAATGATTATTTATCTAATCCACAAGCAAATCTTCATCTCTTCCTGTCTTGGTCTTAAAAGATTCGTTACCAACATTCTCCGCAATCTTGCTGTGAGCTCTATTTCTAATAGTCAGGAAAATTACAATGCTCAAAATTGTAATTAAGAAGATTTCACTTGTCCCAACCGTGCCCAAAGCAAGACCGCCATCAACACGAGATTGTGACAAAAAGTCACCAAGAGAAGCACCGAGAGGACGTGTTAAGATATAAGCGATCCAGAATGCAACGACTGAATTTAACTTTAAGCGATAGAAAGCTGTTGCTACCACACCTATCATAACTGCAAACATAGCTGCTGAGTTGGAGTAACCTAGGCCAAGCCCCTCTGCCATAAGGTCACCAGCTGCAGTACCTAGAGCGAATGTAAAAAGAATTGCGAACCAGTAAAATGCTTCTCTTTTGGTGGTGAAGATAGAGTGAATTGATAGTGTCTTCTCACTGGCATACCAAACCACAAAGGTAACTATCAGAGCGATTGAAAATATAATAGTGGTTGTTTTTAAAGGAACTCCAAAATTATCAACGAGGTTATCTGTTATAAGTGTACCGACAACACTGATAAGAACAACAGCAAGCCAATAAATACTTGGTACGTACTTATTGACTTTGAACTGATATAACAATGTAATAATCAAGAGACCGCTCATTATAATTGTGGTAACGGTCAAGCCCAAGTTGAGGTTTGTATTCAAAAAATCTGCGGCTGTCTCACCGACAGTTGTTGCCATTACCTTAATGATCCAGAATAGAATTGTGATTTCCGGGACCTTATTAAGCATCTGCCTGCTTTTTGGTCGAACAGATACGACTTCATCAGAAATAGTCACATCTTTTCTGTTCTTATCTTTTTCCATTAAATTAACCCTCCTAAGTCGGCATAGTTAGCTGAGTAGCTAGTCAAGTATATTACTAAGTTAGCTTATCTTTATCAACACGAGTAACCATACGCTCAATCATTTGAGGGAGCTTGCTCTCAATCTGAGTTGCTTTGTCTGAAGTTACTTTCTTGTCTTTTACAGCCTGGTCCAAATTGGTTTTCATAATGGATTTCACATCGGAAACCAGCTTATCCTTCGCAATTCCTTTATCTTGCGCAATTTGGGCCAGATTTTAATTCTTGGCCTAGCGCATTAGCATCCATTCCAAGAATTCCAGCAAACTCCACTCCGCAATTTTGATTCTTTTCGACCTTGTCCTTAGCTCCGACAATTTCAGTAACAGCTTTAACTGCACTAATCGAGGTTAAGTTGTTGACCGGACCCGCATACGCAACTCCAGCACTGAGTGTAATCGCCAAGGCACCCGTTTGCCACTAACAAGGTAATTCTTTTGAACTGCATATGTTTTGCCTCCTGAATTATTTATTTGGTTCGTCAATAGTGTTTGTAGAATTTGGTAAATTATTGACCTCAGTTCTTTAGATTTTGTGAAAATGCTGTCAAGATTTATTGTCTGGCGTGAAGCTAGGTGTTCTGATTTTAAGTATTTTATAATTTAAATTTTCAAAATACAGCTACATATTTAAGATAGTGATTTGTAAAAAGTGGATTCATAACTTTTAGAATAATTTCCAGAAAATGCAATATTAATCTTCTCATTCTTTTGCAGGTGGTATGCTGGTTAACTCGTAAGAGTTATTCATTCTAACCCAACATAGGCACTGCTAATGCCTACTTCTTGTGAATGAGATCTATTTTCTGTATGTGGTGTGGCTTTCTATAACCAAGCTCTCACTTGTAATAAAATAGATTTTCAATGGTTCATATTCCACTATATATTGGAAATTAATCATCACTGATACTAATCTAATGTATAAACATTGGTAATCTATTTTGTTCTAAATCTACTGTTTCCCACTAAACTGCCAGCAAAAGCAACGCCCTCCTTACGGGTAAAATAAGTGGGAGGGTTCTTTGCTGCGCTGTACTCCAGGGTTTGGTTAAACTTTGGTACGAACATATACACCGTTTAAAATACGTATATGTAGATGAGAGCAACTTTAACCGCATTTTTGAGAGGAGGAGTTTCATGAATCAGTGGGGGCGTCACCCGATAGGGAAGGACTCACGGTCTTTGCTTTTTGGGATAGTTATAATTGGCATTATTGGGTATCTTTTTCTTCCCAATTTTTTTAAGTCTATTTATTCTAATATTGATCCGACCAATACCGCAACCAGTCTAAACAACGTCAACCCACCCAGTACTTCTGATCCTAATGTTCTGAATTCTTCCGGTAATACCATCCAGGATTCCCCGAGTATTAACAATACATTAGATATCGGAAATGGAGATAATAAAATATTATCTGGATATTGGTTACTCTTTATTTCTAATGGGGCATTTCAGCAAATTTCTGTTAATGCTCAAAATTATGCTTTTGTACAGGGATTAATCGAAAGCGATAGTAAAGGAATTGGAGCAATCACAGTATTCCTAGTCGCAAGCGGCCAAATTCATCAATACCTTATCAGCAATGAAACTTCTTCGGTTATATCCAATATGGCGACCATTAATATGCGTGTTACCAATGGCACTGCCACACCCACACCCG
>PKWS01000146.1 GCA_003132105.1 Desulfosporosinus sp. | reverse complement strand
ACATCTTAGCTTTTAATAAATTCAGTTTGAGTGTATTATAACAGCATAAGAGATTTTAGGGAGGAACCATCCATGAAAACTGCGTTGGATCTGATTAGAGACGAAATTCTAAGTCTAACCCCCTATATACCTGGGAAGCACATCAAGGCGGTGGAAGCAGAACTCGGAATTACAAACATCATCAAAATGGCTTCGAATGAAAATCCTATGGGGCCATCACCAAAGGCAGTGGAGGCCGCAACGGAAGCAGTTCGAGAATGTAATACTTACCCTGATTCCCACTGCTCTTATTTACGAGAGGCCTTAGCAAAACATCTCCAAGTTCGAGAACAAAATCTTGTTTTTGGTAATGGCGCCCACGAAATGATCTTCTTACTGACTTCCACCTTTTTAAAACCTGGTGAAGAGGCGGTAATTCCGTTGCCTTCTTTCGGTGAGTATGTTGCAGCAGTAAGACTTGCTGGTGGTATAGTAAAACCGATAGCCCTTCAGGACCTTACCATTGATTTGGAGTCCTGCTTAGATGCGATTACAGAAAATACTAAACTGGTGTTTATTTGCAATCCTAATAATCCCACCGGGAAACTAATTGAAGCCGAAAAAATAAATGCCTTTATGGAGAGGGTTCCTGGCCATGTTTTAGTGATCTATGATGAAGCATATGGGGAATACATTGATGATCCTACCTATCCAAACGGAATTGATTGGGTTAAACAAGGAAAGAATGTCATCGTACTGCGGACTTTTTCCAAGGTTTATTCCCTAGCGGGGCTTAGAGTTGGGTATGCTGTAGCTAATGATGCTCTTGCCGATTACATGGGAAGGGTTCGCCTGGTGTTTAATGTGAATGCTATTGCACAGGCGGCTGCCGTGGCCGCCCTTGGAGATAAGGAATATTTTAATATGTCCATAGAGAATAACCGGCAAGGGAAGGAGTATTTGTACAAAGCACTTTCAGAGTTGGAGATCGGTTATATCCCTACTCAGGCAAACTTCCTCTTGATTAATATATTGGGAGACTCCAACCAAATATTTCAAGAACTTATGAAACTAGGAGTCATAGTGAGGCCAGGCAGTGTCTTTGGCCTTAACAATTATTTGAGAGTAACGATTGGTACTCCGGAACAAAACATCCGGTTTATTCAAGCACTATGTCAGGTTATGGGAGGAGTTGCAGATTGAATGATTAGACCAGCAGTGGAAAATGATTTGGAGATAATTTTGGAAATTTACAACGATGCTATTTTAAACACTACAGCAGTCTACACCTATAATGTTCAGACACTAGAGGATAGAAAGTTATGGTTTAATAAGAAAAATGAGGATCAATTTCCTATCCTTGTTTTTGAAGAAAATAACAGGGTTATTGGATATGCATCGTTTGGCCCCTTTAGGGCTTGGCCGGCATATAAATATACAATAGAACATTCAGTTTATGTACATAATGACTATTGGAATCATGGAGTGGGTACTGCACTTGTAAAAGAAATAATTAAAATTGCGGATGAAAGAAAGTTTGCAACATTAGTTGGTGGTATTGATTCATTTAATAAGAGTAGTCTTAAGATGCATCAAAAATTAGGTTTTGAGTACTCTGGCACTATACAAAAGGCTGGCTTTAAGTTTGGTAAGTGGCTTGATTTAGTATTTTATCAATTAAATCTCTCAGGTCCTAAAAATCCGGTTGATGGTTAAATTTACGCATGCCACCGCACTGATCCGGCATCTCCGCGATAACGTGGAATGACGTGAACATGCCAGTGAAAAATCGTCTGCCCGGCAACTTCTCCTACGTTAACTCCTATGTTATATCCATCTGGGTGAAACCGCTCGTCTAATTGCTCTTTCACCTTTTTAAGAACTTCTTCAACACTCGCCATTTCTTCCTGGGTCGCGTCAAAAAAACTTGCAGTGTGCCGTTTCGGAACAATAAGGACATGTCCTTCACTGACGGGGTACTTGTCANNAGACTTATTAACATGTTGTTGTGATTGGGCCCGTAATGCATTTCTTAACGGGGAGTGCATCTGTTATAATATTTACTTTTAACGCAATTATAATTCTTTCTATAGCATAAAGGCAAGTGATACATGGTATACCATATTCTGAAAACAAAATCTATCTTTTCGCTACTACAGGGATGAAGGACGGTAGGATCTTGACAATTCTCACGACTCACGTATGATTAGATATGGTATGTGATCGATTGCCGACTCCATCAATAACACCATATAGGAAACTTACTTCAGGTAGAGTTTTAACTCCATTTGAAGTTTAGTTGAACTTATCCAGGGGCAGTTAGCCATCGGATAAAATAGTAAACTTACAAGGAGGAATATTCAATGAACGAAGGTCCCGTTATTAACACTGACCCGAGAAATCTTCAAGCTAGAAAAATCGTTTATTATATCTTAGGGGTTTTAGAAGTTCTATTCGCCTTTCGCTTAATCTTCAAGCTATTAGGTGCCAACCCACAAAGCCTTTTTGTATCGTTCATCTATTCTGTATCACAAGCATTTTTAATCCCCTTCACTGGTATTTTCCGATCAGCTGTCACTAAAGGAATCGAGGCACAGTCAGTCTTAGAGCCAACGACCATTATTGCTATGAT
>PKWS01000418.1 GCA_003132105.1 Desulfosporosinus sp. | reverse complement strand
GCTAAGAGCCCGTTAACCGGCGGTATCAAAGAGAGTAACGCGGGAGGAACTGCGGCCCAAAGACTAGCGAAGCTCGGCGTAAAAGCCTTGATCATTGAGGACATTCCACAAGGAGACAAATGGTATTGTATCCATGTTAATAAAGACGGCGTGGAAATCAAAGAAGAGAACGAACTCTTGGGAAAGGGTAACTATGAAGTAATCCATACTTTAACCGAAAGATATGGAGAAAATACCGGAGTCATGACCATCGGGCAAGCTGGGGAATACAAAATGACCGCGGCCAATATTTCGGTGAAAGATCCCAAAGGCCATATCCGTAGCTTCGGACGGGGTGGACTCGGTTCTGTCATGGGTTCCAAACGGATCAAATTCATAACACTCGACGATAACGACGGTGAAGGAATTAACGTTCTCGACAAGGAGAAATTCAAAAACGCTGCTAAGATTTTCAACAAAGGCTTGCTAAGTCATCCCGTCAGTGGTAACGCCCTTCCCAAATATGGAACGAACGTCCTCATTAACATTCTCAACGAGGCGGGTGGATTACCTACTAAAAACTTCAGGATGGGTCAATTCGAGGGAGCAGAAAAGATTTGTGGTGAGACCATGTATGATACCATCGTGAGCAGAAAGGGCGATCCTACCCATGGCTGTCACGTCGGTTGTGTTATTCGTTGCTCCCAAACTTATAACGATAAAGACGATAAATACCTTACCTCTGGTTTTGAATATGAAACAATCTGGGGTTTCGGGGCTGGCTGCGTTGTTGACGATCTAGATATTATCGCTAATATCGACCATATATGCGATGACATCGGTATAGATACGATTGAAACTGCTGGTAGCATGATGGTGGCAATGGAGGCCGGTATCCTTCCCTGGGGGGATGGTAACGGAATGCTAAAATTATTTAAAGACGAGATTACAAAAGGCACTGCCCTTGGCCGTATCCTTGGCAATGGGGCTGATTTTACGGGTAAAGCCTTTGGGGTAACCCGAGTTCCGACGGTTAAACATCAGAGCATGCCTGCCTACGATCCACGGTCCGTTAAGGGTGTCGGTGTAACCTATGCCACTACTACAATGGGTGCCGACCATACCGCGGGGTACGCAGTGACAGCTAATATTTTGAATGTGGGTGGTCACGTAGATCCCTTGGCTAAAGAAGGACAGGTTGAACTTTCGAGGAACTTGCAAATTGCTACGGCCTCCATTGATAGTGCAGGCCTATGCGTGTTTGTTGCCTTTGCAGTTTTGGACTCCGAAGCGGTCTCTCATGCCCTAATCGACATGATTAACGCTCAGTATGGCACGAATTGGTCCGTAGACGACTGGTTTAATCTGGGACGTCATGTACTTAAGACCGAGAGGGAATTCAATAAAGCAGCTGGATTTACTAATAAGGATGATCGTTTACCGGAATTCTTCAGTGAACCAGTACCTCCCCATAATGCTACTTGGGATTTTTCCGGCGAAGAGCTAGATCAAGTTTTTAATTTTTAGGCGCAAAGGACATTAGGTAAGGAGGCTTATAAATGGAAGTCAAGGTAAAACTCTTTGGAGACCTTCGTGAAGGTCGGTTTGAAGAAGAACAGACTCAATTAGAGGAAAACAGCCGTGTGATTGATATCATTAACAAGCATAATCTGCCACTAGAAAAAGTGGCCATATGTATGGTCAACAGTCGCGTCGTTCAATTTGATCAAGTGTTGCAAAACCAGGATATTGTTGCTTTCTCTCCTCCGGTCGGTGGCATGTAAATGAGAGCATAGGGAGCATAAGTGAAGAATAGAAATGCAGCTAACTCTCATGCGAGATTTAGCTGCATTTTTTTAATTTACAGAAGAAATTTTAAAAAGGTGTATACCCTTCAGTGAACATTGCATTACAATGAAAGATGAACTATTAAACGATAACTAAAAATATCAAGAGGAGCTTTTGTATGAACAGTTATGTAGTAGTAATAGCGTTATATAGTATAGCTTTAGTAGGAATAAGTTTTGTTGTATCTAAGTCTGTAAAAGGTGGAAATGACTTTATGGTAGCCGGAAGAAAACTTAATTCAGGATTATTATTCACGACATTGATAGCGGCTAACATTGGAGCGGGATCTACAGTTGGTATTACTGGATTAGCATATAGGTTCGGTTTATCGGCGGTTTGGTGGTTGTTTGCGTCCGGTTTAGGAAGTATTGTTCTTGCCTTTTTTATTGGACCAAAAATCTGGGAATTATCGATTAAATACAATTTGCTTACAGCAGGTGATTTCTTAGATAAAAGATATTCAAAAAAGTTCAAAGGTGTTTTTTCTACAATGATGGCAATTGGAACATTAGCTTTATTTGCAGGACAACTCATGGGTGTTGCCTGGATATTAAATGTTACCGCTGGTGTTCCTAAAGTTATAGGTGTAATTATTGGTGCAGTTGTTGTTACTATATACTTCGCATTTGGGGGATTGCTCTCAGCGGCCTATGTAGGACTACTGAAATTAGCAGTAATGTTAACAGGTTTTATTATTTCTATTCCTTTTGCATTAGGCAAAGTTGGCGGATTCAGTGGGTTACACACAATGGTTGCAGCAAATTTAGGAAATGTAGCGCAAACAGATAGTTATTTTAGTTTTTTCGGATTAGGAGCGACTATTATAATAGGGTATTTTTTCATGCTCACTCCATCATTTTTCATATCTCCAGGCTTGGTTGGAATAATTTTTGGTGCTAAGGATGCTAAAACTATAAAAACAGGTACTGTGTATAATGCTCTAATGCAGTTTGCTTTTGCTTTTATTCCAGCAATACTTGGAATGTGTACGTTTGCAGTTTTTCCACACTTAGCAACACAGGACTTGGCATTACCTACAGCAATGAAAGAACTATTGCCTTTTTGGGCATCAGCAATAGCTTTGGCTGCAGTTTTTGCAGCTGAAATAAGTACGGCAGATGCAGTTTTATATATGTTAACCACATCCTTTACGAATGATATATTTAAGACATTTATAAAAGCTAAAACTACTGATGCCGAATTACTAAAAATGAGTAGAGTTGTTACTTTCGTTGCAGGAGTTCTTGGAGTTGGAATGTCATTGATACTTCCTAATATAATAACAGCCCTTTCGATTTTCTACACATTGATGTCTGTATCGCTTACTGCACCACTGCTTTTTGGCTTATTCTCTGCACGTCCTTCTGCAGCAGCAGCTTCAGTTTCAGCAATTTTAGGTGTTGGGGTTACACTGATATTGACCTTTGGCATACAAGTTAAGCTTTTTGGAGTTCTAAATGCACAAAGTACTGGAATGATTGTATCGCTAATAATAATGGCTATCATGATGGTTGCATTTCCAGCTAAGGCATTTAAAGATGGCAAAAGAGAAGTAGAGATGGAATCAATGTCGTCTTCCTGTGATAGATAATTGTCTAGATTAAGGAGATGAGATAAGATAACTAAGAGAAACAAGAAAGAGAGTTGGAAAAACTATAGGAAAAAATTTAGGTTTTTGGCTATATTTCTAGTTGTAGTAAGTCTCCTAAGCATAGTAGGGTGTGCACAAGTTCAACCTAAAGCTGAAAAGAAGGCCATCTATCAAACTATTTCCACAGAAACTGCAAAGAAGCGTTTGGATACAGACAAAGGAATTGTTCTACTTGATGTCAGGACTGTGGCGGAATACACTGAAAAGCGTATTCCAGGAAGTGTGTTAATCCCAGTCNNGGAAGCCGAAGCTCTATTGCTGCTAAAGCACTTGCAAACATGAACTACACTAATGTTTTTGATCTAGGTGGTATCAATAATTGGCCATATGCAACGGAATCCGGTGTAAAGTAATTTACTTGTATAAGTCGGAAAAGATGATTTTCCTTCGACGTTGGGCTGAAGCAATAAAGAAATGCAGACTAAACTAAAAATAAAAAGACCTAAAAGGTCTTTTTTATACTAGTCAGAA
>PKWS01000318.1 GCA_003132105.1 Desulfosporosinus sp. | reverse complement strand
GGCTGACCGAGTGTTAACAAAACATCATCTATCAATCCTGAACTCCTTTAAAAGTTGAAGAGACTGTCCAACTTCTTCTCCCGTCACCGCTTCACGATTCTGCCTCTGGATTTCCTCATAGATTTCGCTGCGCAAAATCTTAAGATCACGCGGGGCATCAATCCCTATGCGAACCGTATCTCCCGAGATGGCGACAATCATAATTTCAATGTCATCCCCGAGCTTGATTTTTTCGTTGAGTTTACGCGAAAGAACAAGCATTTAACCCACGACCCCTTCCTGCAGGGGCTGTGGGTTTTCTTCTGTAAATAGTAGTTGCCTTGTCAGATATCGATCATCATTGAGAATCACTTGTGTTCCAATCCCTTCAGTAGGGTTGAAGAGTATCGGAGCGCGTAGATTAACCGTCGTATTGGCCATTTCTTGACGATGCAATGTCAGAATTACCCAGACATCGACAGACATATCCTCATTGACATTTAGAACTTTGATGCCTTCTTCAGCTACATCTATTTCCTTCAAATACTCTGGAAAGTAGGCTTCAGGGCGCAAGAGAATAAAACCTACTTTATCTTCTTTGACCGAGATCAAGTGAGCGAGCGGAGCTTCTTCTTCAGGAATGAATCGAAAGTCATGATGTGTCTCAAATCCCGGGAGACCCTGTGGAAAGTGGAATATTTGTGTTTCGTTAGAAATGATTTTCAACTCCTTTAAAAATCTATGAAAACAAACTCGCCATCTCTAGAGTCTAGCCTGGAATAACCGGCTGAACGGATGTTAACAACATCCGCAAGCTACTAACCTCACCTGGGATGTTTTGCTTAACACGAAGGAAGCCTCAGAATGAGCAGCTACCAAACTTAACGAAGATGAGCACCCCATAACTAAGGGTTGAGCACACGATGTGCTCAACCGCCAATTGAGCCAAGGATGGCGAATCTGGCGGGTACCCTAACCCCTAACCGAATCTAAGTTCTAGTTTGGCCTGTGAGATCTGGGTGACCGACTGTTAACAAAACAGCCTCTATCTCATAAAATCCACCAAGGACGGCTGAATAATCTTGGCCCCAACGGCTAATGCTGCCTTATAAACATTTTCCTGATTCGTAAAATCCGTAATAGTCTTCGCCATATCCGTATCTTGAATACTGGAAAGGTTTGCTTGCAGATTGATTGATGTAGAATCCAATTGATCCCGAAGTGCTGTCATCCGATTCGTGCGTGCCCCTAAGTCCGAACGAAGGGCTATGACATTATCAATATTAGTGTCAATATTCCCTAAGACAGTATCAAAACTAGTTGAAGTCGTGCCCCTCAATGCACCGCTTAAATCATTCAAAGTAGCTACTATTCCTGTAGCATTATCTCCATACAATGCTGGACCATCTACTGAAACACTAATTGAAAGGTTATTCCCTACTTCAAAGTTCACGGGATTACTATTTGCTTCGCTAGGACCAGGATTTGGTATTAATTCTTTATCCGTTGCAGTGCCTGAAAAAATATATTTTGAACCTACTCGTGTATTGGCAATCATTACTAACTGCTCTGAAATCTGGTCTACTTCTTTTGCAATGGCCTCTTTATCAGCTGTAGTTAACACCCCATTTGCCCCAAGCAAAGCACGATCTTTTACTGTGTTAAGCATTGATGTAATATCACCAAGAGTGCTGTCTGTAGTATCCATATACCCCATCGCCGAGTCTGCATTACTCTTCCATTGCTCGACACTAGAAATATTGCTTTTCAAACGCATAGCATTTTGAATCCCCACGGGGTCGTCTGAGGGACGGTTTATTCGATGAGTAGAAGACAGCTGATTTTGCAACTGATCCATTCTTCCCTGAGCCGATTCCAGATTGCGTAATAGATTTTGGCTCAACATATTATTCGTTATCCGCATTAATTTTCACCCCTATTTCGTTATCCCCATATTCATTATCGTACTTAACATATCATCCATCATGGTTACCATCCTGGCAGCTGCCGAATAACTTTTCTGATACTTGATAAGATTGGTCATTTCCTCATCCAGCGATACGCCAGATAAAGACTCCCGTTGATTTGTTACATTCGTGACCAAGACATCTTCTCCCGCTTTCATCCGATTAGCCTGCTGCACATCCACACCCACCTGATCAACCGCGGCTCTATAATAATCTCCTAATGAAGTTCCATAAGTAGTTTTGTTAGTACCCTGACTTGCGATTGATAAACTGGACCAGCCCCCCGATAAAGAGGAAATAGCAGTGGCTATGCTCCCATCGCCAGCGGTTCCAAGCCCAGTCACAATATTATTTATATCTGAAGAATTCAGTGAGATAGTACTCGCTGATAGATTTACAGGATTAAAAAAATTAGTAAGAGTAGTTACCGTTCCAGTTACATTTCCTTTTTTGTGGAGCTCATTAACTGCTGTGACAATTCCTGCAGCTAATATATCATATTTTGGAAGTAAAGTATTTTGTAGGTATGTATCACGGGTTTCGATATTCGCTTGAAGCGTACCCATATTTTGGCCCAAGTTGAGAGTCCCAGCACAGCCGTTAGGAGCCCCTCCAGCCCACTTAACCGTTGTGATGTCATTTTTCCCAAAGCCGATATCAATGCCGCTCTGGGCTGTAACACCTACTATTTGACTAACCACTCCATCATTAACCAATGTCTGAGGTGGCGTGGTTTCATTTCCAATATCTACTTTAAAGATATTAACCTGTCGGTCAGTAAAATTAGGGTCTGGAGTTTCCGTCACCCGCACACTCACAATTTTTGATAGTTCATCGACCAAATTATCGCGACTGTCACGAAGATCATTGGGATTATCCCCGGATACCTCAGCCCGTTTGATTTGATCATTCAGGTCTTTAATCTGATTCGCATATACGTTGATTTGGGAGATTTGAACATTCACTTGCGAGTCGAGGTCATTCTGCCTATCACTGATCTGCGTCGAGATAGCGTGGAAACTATCGGTAAGCGTTAGAGTCCGTTCCTTTACGACCGAGCGCGCCCCCGCATTCTCCGGGTCCGTTGAAAGGTTACTCCAAGCTCCCCAAAACTGATTCATATCATTACTCAGACTATAGTCTGAAGGTTCATTAAGTATATCTTCGACCTTCGTAAGGCTATCTTGTTTCGCTCCCCAGTACTGCTGTTTTGACGTCTCCCCGCGAACCTGACGATCCACAAACGCATCCCTTGCCCGAGTTATCGTATCCAAGGTTACCCCGGAACCTAAGCTCAAATTCCTCCCAGCAACTGGAATCGTATCTGGCGTCGTTGCCGTTAAATTTGCGATCTGCCTTGTATACCCTTGGGTATTGGCATTGGCAATATTATGCCCGGTAATATTTAAAGCGGCTTGCTGGGACTCCAGCGCTCTTCGTGAAAGTTCTAATCCAAAAAAAGTGGAACTCATGTCTTAAATCCTCCGATCCAAAAGGTGCAGCTTTACCTTTTCCTCATTCTCTTTCTGGTTTGGATGTGTGTAAATATTTTTTTCCTGGTGTGTAAACATCTCCACGGTAAACTCAACGACCTTCATGGCTTGCTGCAGAAGTTGGGCGTTGATCTCATGGATCTCTTGTAACTCGCCAACAACCCGGTCCAGATCGAGACGCACTCCCTCTAAGACCGGGAAATGTTCCGCCAGTTCTGCCAAAGTCAGATCTTCCGGTGCTTTTCCAAGGTCACGGCCGATGTGTTCAGCCCACTGGAGACGTTCTTTCTCCAAGCGGCTTGCACNNGTTCTTAATTAAGGCTTTTTGTTTTTCTCGTTCCAGATCATTTAATTCCTCATAGAGTGTGACTTGTCGTTTTAAGTTTTCGTTTAAATTCTGAAGTACTTCAGGCACGGAAGTTACCCCCTCTGAGTAGATGGTCAATTTTATAATTTAGTAGAAAATAAATTTTCCGCAATTTTTTCTCCGTTGACCTTAAATTCTCCCCGTTCAATCTGTTCGGCGAGAGTCCGCACACGTTCCTCACGCACGGAAGGGATTTCTTTAGCCTTCTGAAGCAAGGTCTGATAAAGTTGTGCTTTGTCCGAGACAGCTACTTTATCCGATTCGGAAATTGATTTCTTCTTTTCGACTTGATTCAAGCGATTGGACGCTTGCACGCTCCCAACTGGGGACATGGATGTTCCGTCTATTTTCATATCGCTCACTCCATATACATATTCTTACTCTCTATATCGACGATGACCTGGCAAAACTGAAGAGGAATTTTTTTCCTCAAACTTCACTAACCTAGTTTTCATATAATAATTATCGATGTAATTGGCTATTTTTGTCTGATGTGAATATTTTTCTCTCCAAAAGGGCAAATATTTTCGTTCCTTCTGCTATTTTCCTGTATAATAATAAGGTAAGACCCTAACGCTCTGAGTGAAATATGTCGATATCAGTATGTAAGATCTTATTTAACAATTTATTTTATCTTTAGCTTATTAACAAATCCTAAGTCTTCTTAAACACCACCTAAACACCACCATAAAAAAGCAAGGGAGGTACGTCGCAACCCCTTATAAAAAGTAATTTACTCTTGTTAAGGTATTCGGGGTGCGGCAACTACAACATGGATTTATCAACCATACTTGGTATCATCGCAGGATTTGGTGCCCTGATCCTCGGGTATATTTTGGAAAAAGGAACTGTCAGTTCACTTGGCGGATTATCCGCAGCCATCATCGTCTTCGGGGGGACCGCCGGGGCCGTTTTAACCAGTTTTCCGCTCTCCGACCTTAAACACCTTCCTAATTGGTTAAAAATTGCGTTTACCTCCCAGGCGTTTGGCACCATCGAAGCTTACGACACACTCGTGCGCTTTGCTGAAAAAGCGCGTCGTGAAGGATTACTCAGTCTTGAACAAGAACTTGAAACTGTAACGGATCGTTTTACTCGCCAAGGCATGCAACTCGTCATTGACGGCACAGACCCAGAAATTACCCGAGAGATCCTGGAATCAAATATCGCCGTCCTGGANNCCAACCTTGGGAATTATCGGTACGGTTATGGGCCTCATCATGGTGTTAGGCAATCTTTCGGATCCTGAAGCGCTCTCCCGTTCCATCGCCGCTGCATTTATTGCTACCCTTTATGGGGTCGCCTCAGCAAACCTTCTATGGCTTCCCATTGCCACAAAGCTCAAAATGAAGGACAAAGCAGAAGTATCCGCCATGGAGATGGTTTTGGACGGAATCCTCTCGATTCAAGCGGGTGAAAATCCCTCTATCCTGAAAGAGAAATTAAAAACCCACGTTGGCTCTATGCTTCCCTCCGAGGAAAAAATTCAAGAAGGTACAGACGCCCCCGGTAATGCTACTGTCAGTGAAAGCCGATGAGTAGAAAACGCGAACATGAAGCAGAAAAAGAAAATGGTGAACGTTGGCTTCTTACATATTCTGATCTAATCACCCTACTCATGATCTTTTTTGTCGTCCTTTACTCAATGAGTAAAGTCGATGCCCAGCGATTTGCAGCCGTAGCTGAGTCCCTCAATAAGGCCCTCGGCGGTGGCACACCCGCAAAAATCGAGT
>PKWS01000228.1 GCA_003132105.1 Desulfosporosinus sp. | reverse complement strand
AATAGCGTCTAGGAAGACAATGATCCGCAATCCCTTCTCATGCTCATGGAAGGTGGAGTTAAAATCGATAAAAAATTGATATTGTGTTTGTCCAAGAGAATTCTACAGATGAAGATCTGGCTACTACACAACCCCCATCTACTGCAATGTCTGCATCCTGTCAGAGTTGCTGAAACGTAAGGAACGCCCAAGGTAATCAGGAGCAAACCAATCAAATCAAACGCGTGAGTCTAGTGAGTTGGAAGCACGTCAACTTCTATGGGGAATACAACTTTCGTGAAACCCCAGATGGCATTGACCTCGCTAAGAGTGTGGATTGAAGGAGGAAAATGGTGAATGTCTACAATTAGACATATGTCTCCACCAGTAGACATATGTAAGCTCAAAGCCTATTCCACTGGGAATAGCCTTGCTTTTACGAAAAGATAACAGAGATAACTGTCAACTTTGGTAGACGGAAGCTGAGAATGTACTCTGAAAGGTTGTCTAATGTTGTAAAGTGTTGAACCCTTAAGAAATGCCTATATCATGGGCATTTTAATAACTAAATCATAGAATAATACCAATATTAAGAATAATGGTATTATTCTTGCAGGTATAGAAGTTATCTTTACATAAGGTGAGGTGGGTAAAGCATATAACTAAATTGACATATGGGAATACCAATATTTGAAGAATCAAACGAATTAAGGAGGAAAAAAAATATATGTCTAAAATAGCCCAAAAACTTGAAATTATAAGAGAAAGTTATTACAAGGATGCTAAAATAAGCGCTTACGGTGAAAGAAAGCCTGATTATTCAACCATGGGCAGGAAAATCTGTAACACCTATGCCAAACAACGTGAGGTAGTTTGCGTAGAAGCCTGCAGAACTCCCTATGGTAAATCCCTTGGTGCGTTAGTAGAGTTTGATGCTGCCCAATTAGGAGCCTTAGCTATTAAAGAAGTTATACGCAGAACCGAAGGCAAGGTCGCTCCTGACGATATTGACTATGTAATCATGGGCCACGTGGTCCAAGCAGGTTGCGGTCAAGTTCCGAGCCGTCAGGCTACTCTCCTAGCAGGACTTCCTGAACATGTGCCTTCCATTACGGTTAATAAGGTTTGCTCCTCCGGAGTTAAAACTATTGACCTAGGTGCCCAGATGATCGCCCTGGGTAGAGCTGAGATCGTTATAGCTGGTGGTCAGGAGAGCATGAGCAACGTCCCCTATGCACTTCCCGATATGAGAAGAGGGAAAAGAATGGGTATGCTAAATGCTGACTGTGTTGACCTAATGGTAAAAGATGGGCTTTGGGACGCTATATATGATCGTCACATGGCCATTCATGGTTCTGAAGTGGCTGATGAATTTGGTTACAGCCGTGAAGAACAAGATGAATGGGCTCTACATTCTCAGCTGGCTGCCTCAGATGCCATGGCTTCCGGAAAACTTGACAATGAACTCTTCCCAATTGCTATTAAAAAAGGCAAAGAAATCTTCGAAAAGGATGAAGGGCCTCGAGCTAATTCCACTATGGAAGGCCTAGCCAAACTTGGTCCGGTTTTCAATCATGTAAGTGCTGTAACCGGAAAACTTGGTAGTGTAACCGCTGGTAACGCACCCGGGACCAATGATGGCGGAGATGTTTGTTTGCTGATGAGTCGCTCTAAGGCTGATGAACTGGGTGTAAAACCTCTTTTCACCATAGTTGACTATGCGGAAGTATCACAACCCACGAAGGATATTGCTACAGTTCCCGGTCTTTCCATTAAGAAGGTACTGGATCAAAACAATATGACTCTGGATGATGTTAAACTCATTGAAATTAACGAAGCGTTCGCAGCTGTGGCACTCGTTAGCGCCCGCAGCATTCTGGGTATGACAAAGGAGCAGATGTTTGAAAAGGTAAATGTCAACGGCGGCGCGATTGCTTATGGTCATCCTATCGGAGCAACTGGAGCTAGAATCGTTATGACTCTGGCTTATGAGCTGAAACGTCGTGGCGGCGGTTATGGAGTATGCGGAATCTGTGCCGGTCATGCCCAGGGCGATGCTATGCTTATCCGTGTAGATGCTGACTAAACGTTGATATAAATATGTATAAGGATTGGAGTTAAATTAATATGGATTTTCAACTAAATAGCGAAACAGTGATGGTCAGAGACATGGTGAGGAAATTCGCAAAAAGCCAAGTAGCACCTTTGGCAGCACTAATCGACAAAAGCCATGAGTTTCCTATGGATACCTGGAATAAGATGAGAGAACTAGGCCTAACGGGTTTTCCTATTCCGGAAGAATGGGGCGGTGGTAGCGGCACCTATCTGGACTTTGCTATTATCGTTGAGGAGTTAGCTAAGAGCTGTGCCTCTACTGCAGTTATAACTAGCGTACACACTGGTCTAGGTTGTATGAGTATTTATCTATATGGTAGTCAGAGATTAAAAGAAAAATATCTGAACAAACTGTCCACCGGTGAGATTATTGGTGCCTATGCATTAACCGAGCCTAACGCTGGATCTGACGCTGCCGCCCTAAAATGCAAAGCTGAAGATAAAGGCGACCATTTCCTAGTCAACGGTAGTAAAATATTTATTACCAATGGTGGACATGCCACCACCTACTGCACCTTCGTTAAGACTGATCCAGCTCAGTCTAAAGGTAAAGGGATTACCTGCTTGATCATAGAAAAAGACACCCCTGGGTTCACTATAAGCAAACCAATAGACAAAATGGGGATGCACGCTGACCCAACTTGTGAACTTTATTTTGAAGATGTTAAAGTTCCTAAAGAAAATGTCCTGGGAGAAATTAACAATGGTTTCGCAGTTGCTATGGGGCTGCTGGCCGGTGGTCGTATCACGATTGGTGCCCAGGGTCTGGGAATTGCTGAAGGCGCCCTGGAATATACCACCAATTACATTAAGGAAAGACAGCAATTTGGTAAACCACTGGCAGCCAATCAGGGCGTTCAGTTCATGATTGCAGACATGGCTACCAAGATAGATGCTGCCCAGATGCTGATTTACAGAGCTGCCTGGCTCAAGGATAACCATATGCCTCATAACAAAGAAGCATCAATGGCCAAACTCTTCGCCACTGATGTTGCCATGGAAGTCACCACCAACTGTGTACAGTTGATGGGTGGATATGGCTACTGTTCAGAATTCCCAGTTGAACGGATGATGAGAGACGCTAAAATTACCCAAATCTATGAAGGCTCTAATCAGATTCAGCGCATGATCATTGGGCGTGAAGTAATAGGTCGTTTTTAATTACCACATGGACACTGATTTACTAAAGGGGGTTTGCACAATGGCCAGGCCTAAAATTGTCAGTCTTGCTGAAGCAATAGGGCAGATCAATAATGGCGATATGTTGACATTCGGAGGTTTTACAGTTTGGCGTCGTCCCATGGCAGCTATTTATGAGATGATTCGTCAGAAAAAACGTAATCTTCATCTGGTCGAGGTTAATGGCGGAACGCATGATGATATGCTCGTAGGAGCCGGTTGCGTAGGAATCTGGGAATCTTGTTGGTGTGGACACGAGCTCTATGGAAAGTTTGGCAGTAACTTGGCCCGTAAAATTGAAAAGGGTGAAATCTTATATGAAGACTGGTCACATATCCATGTCTTAAACAGGTTGACTGCTGGAGCCAAGGGTGTTCCATTTTTACCCACGTATGCTGCTATGGGAAGCGATATGTTGAATCCGGAGAATGATAACCTTGGTAAAGCTGGGCTCCGTGATGGATCCAACCCACATATAGGTAAGTATAAATATGTTATGTATAAAGAGCCCTTCACGAATTCTGAGATCGTCCTGATCCCAGCCGCTAATCCAGACTGGTGTATCACTCATGTCCAAATGGTGGGTGCGGAAGGTACAGTGAGGGTAGATGGATTGAAATTTAGTGATCAAGAAGTTATCAAGGCTTCTAAACATAATATTATTATCGCTGAACAGATCGTTTCTGAAGAATACTTGCGTCGGGAACCGACCCGCAATATGTTACCGGGTTACTTGGTGGATCATATTGTCGAATTACCCTGGGGTGCTCACCCTACCGGTTTGTATGGAGTACACGAACCTGACGGAGAATTTATTACCAACTTCTTTAACGCTACCCGCACTCAGGAAGGTTTCGATAAGTGGGCCGATGAATGGATCTTCGGCGTTAAAGACTTCCAAGAATATCTGAGTAAATTAGGGATTACCCGTTTGGAATCTCTTAGAGCCAATCCTTCTCTGGGCTATTCTTCGACACTGAAAAGGGGGTCAAGATAATGGATAGCAAAAAAGGATATTCTAAACCTGGTGAGTTTAAGCCCATCGATCTCTTGACTTGTGCTGCTGCTCGGGAAGTACAGGATGGCGAAATAGTCTTTGCGGGGACTGGCTTACCTATGTTGGCTATCATGTTGGCCCAGCATACTCAAGCACCCACAGCAATCTGTATCTATGAATCTGGTTCTATAGACGGTAGACCCATAGACCTGCCGACCTCTGTAGCGGATGCCCGTTGCAGCTACCAAGCTGCAGTTGCCGATGGTCTAACCGACGTGTTTGGACAGCTACAGTCTGGCAAGGTTGACCTGGCTTATCTGGGTGGTGCTGAAGTAGATCTCTATGGGAACATTAACTGCACTTTTATGGGCGGCCCCACGGGTAAAAGGCTTACCGGCAGTGGTGGTAATTCTGATATCCATTCTCTAGCCAAGAGAAGCGTTTTGATTATGCCCCAGGTAAATCAAAAACGTCGTTTTGTAGAAAGAGTTAGTTATATCACCTCGCCCGGATGGAAAATTCCTCATTGGCCTGATAAAGAATGGGTTCCCAAACAGGAGGTCTATGGTCCTGCGTTCTTCGGTGGACCAGCCGCTGTTATTTCTGACATGGGTGTATATCGCTTTGATGAAAACGGCGAAATGTATCTAGATACTGTTCATCCTGGTTTTACTGCTGAGGATTGCCGTGAAAACTGCAGTTTCGATCTTAATATCTCTAGGGTTAAGGGAGAAACTCTTACTCCTACCTATCAAGAGTTGGATCTCATCTATAAAACCATTGATCCGGAAGGAATCATCATCAAATAGAATAGCTGCAGTAATAATTCTCATAGAAGTGAGGTTAGACAATGAGCTTGCCATTAGAAGGCATCAAGGTATTAGATTTATCCAGATATTTGCCGGGTCCTCTGGCCACGCAGATACTGGCAGATTTCGGGGCAGAAGTCATTAAAATTGAGGATCGTAAGGGTGAATTAGGCCGATTTTTAGAACCTATGATCAATGATACTAGTGCGCGCTTCTATACTGTTAATCGTAATAAGAAGAGTATGGGCTTAGATCTGAAACAGCCAGAAGGCAAAGAAATCTTTAAAAAGCTGGTTGCTGAAGCTGACATCGTCGTTGATCAGTTCCGCCCCGATGTTATGAACAAGCTTGGCCTAGGTTATGAAGCATTAAAAGAGATTAATCCTCGTATCATTTATTGCATAATCACGGGTTACGGTTTGACCGGACCGATGCGTGATGCGGCTGGTCACGATATTAACTATCTCAATATCGCCGGTGTAACTGAATTACTGGGCACTAAAGATGGTCCTCCTGCTATGTGTGGTGTACAGATCGCGGATACTGCTGGCGGCAGCCTGTACTCAGTGATCGCCATTTTGCTTGCTTTAGCATCACGAGAAAAAACGGGTAATGGGCAGCTTTGTGACGTGGCTATGATGGATGGAGCCCTCAGTCTTCTCTCCTATACCATTGGCGAATGGTCCGGGGGAGATGGCAACCTGCCCAAACGTGGAGGTGAACTGTTGACCGGTGGCTATGCTACTTATAACAATTACAAGTGTAAGGACGATAGATATGTAAGTCTGGGAGCCGTAGAAGATAAATTCTGGGCCAGTTTCTGTAGGAAACTAGGTGTGGAGGAGTATATCCCTCTTCAGATGGATATACCAAGTCAGCCGAAAATTGAAGCCTCTATAAAAAAGATTATGCTCACAAAGACTCGCGATGAGTGGGTTGAGTTCTTCTCTGATTCTGACCTGTGTTTTACACCGATTCTTACCCTAGACGAAATGGTCACACACCCTCAAGTTCTTGCCCGCAATATGGTCCATACTTTGACCAATTTCCAGGGATCAGGTAAAGACTTGGTATGCACTGGAGTACCCATCAAGCTTTCGGAAACCCCGGGCAAGGCTAAAATGGTTTTTGCTAGAACCGGAGAAAACACGGATGAGGTATTAGCGGGTATCGGGTATAGTACCACACAAATTGAGCAGTTGCATAAAGATGGCATAGTCTAAAAGATTGCTAAACAATGGAATTTTATGCCAACCAAAAGAGGTTGATTCATACTCCTAAAGTGGAGGTGAGTCAACCTCTTAGTATTAAACGAATGTCTGTCGTTGTCAGAAACTAATTCAGTGGGGGAGGGTAGGAGATTAGAGAGGCTCTATTGCAAGTGAAATAAGGGGTGCACTAAAGGGACGTGGAGGTGTCTGAGTTGGAAACTAATTACCGAATTGCTTATGATAAACGGCGGCATGTTGTTTTATCCTGCGTTTCATAAAAACTCGATCATAGGTCTGATCAAGGCGTTTGGACATCAGTCTGAACACTTATTGGCGTGCGCAGCGGCTTTGGGCGGACAATCGGCATCCTATGGCGATGCGTCCGCTATTTTCCAGGTCTTTCCGGAAATTCGCTTGTGTGTAATTGTTTGGGAAGGGGACGAAGAGGTTCGGCCCAATGCCACCATCCTATTCGAGCCCTCCATTGAACACCTATTGCACATCGAGAGTGTTATCGGCCTCGGTATGTATCTTGCGAGTCAATTAAAGAGGCAGGCAACTTCGTCTTCACCGCTACCGTCGCAGGTGTGATCACCTGTGATCTATGATAGAATGGCCTAAGCACCGAGCCACGCAATCCATTTTGGCACTAGAGTGTGTCTAAAAAACATAATTTCGTATGAACGTTCCAAGGTATCGGATTAGAAACCGGTACCTTTTTAGAGTTGCTAACAATGATTGGATCCAAAAAAATACAATAAAAGAAGGAGTCCTAACAAATGTACAGTTTCAAGAATGACTACAGTGAAGGAGCACATCCTAGAATATTGAACGCTTTGAATGAATCAAACTTTGAGCAGGCTGAAGGCTATGGAGAGGATGGCTATACACAAAAAGCGGTTGAACTGTTAAAGCAAAGAATCGGGAGAAACGACATCGATATTCACCTGCTCTCAGGTGGTACGCAAACGAATCTTATCGCTATTTCAGCTTTCTTAAGGCCTCATGAAGCCGTAATTGCAGCCAACACCGGTCATATACTAGTGCATGAGACAGGAGCGGTAGAGGCCACAGGGCATAAAATCATATCCATAGAAGTTGAGGATGGAAAACTAAACTATTTACATATTAAAGCTGCACTCGATTCACATACTGACGA
>PKWS01000194.1:2283-2836 GCA_003132105.1 Desulfosporosinus sp. | reverse complement strand
CCAATCCTGTTTCCGTATCAACTTCAACTTCGACCATCTGGCAGCCGAAAGAGTAGGGCCAATAAGGGGCTCCCTGTCCAGTTTCCGGATCTACAGGCGTTGAACGTGCCTTCGAACTCTCCGCACTGATAAAGCGTTCACCATTTAAACGGGCTTGAAAGACCATGTCTGCTAGGGGCATCCTGCGAGAAGGATCACCTTTCACCCCGATAAACCCAGCTTCTAGTTCAATTCCCTCCGAAGTAGGACAGGAAAACTTGTGAGCTGCATAATCCAGTAAACGAACTTTTGCTTGGCGTACCGCTTTCAGGACTGCATTCCCTGTATTATAGGTTTGCCGAGTTGCTGCCGTTGTCCCCGAATCCGGTGTTGAGTCTGTGTCTCCTGTATAGACACAAATATCCTCAGACTGTAGTCCCAGTTCTTCTGCAACAATTTGGGCAAAGATCGAGTTGCTGCCCTGACCAACATCGACGGCCCCCGTAAGTACGGTCGCTGAACCGTCATCATGAATTTCCACAAAGGCACTCGATACATCGGGAAATCCATTACC
>PKWS01000194.1:0-2271 GCA_003132105.1 Desulfosporosinus sp. | reverse complement strand
GTCCAGCGGGACACTACCTGTCAACAGTTTTCAGCATTTCTCTTATTATTTTATCTCAATTAATCTTTGGAACACAGAGGACTAATTATCCCGCATTCTAGAATACCCAGCAATACTGCTCCTCCAAGCGCCCGAGCCTTTTCAGTAATCGTCCAACAGTATTCCTCATGCCCACGAGGATCAACATCCCCAATTTTAACCTGCGCACTGACTGACGTCTCTGTCCGCAATAATCCTCTTAAAACACCATTGATCGAGGAAACGACCTTTGCCGTCTGTATCCCATTAACTATCTCACCCAAACAATCGCCTACTGAAACCTGTTCTCCAATGGACCGCTTTACTCTAAAGATTCCTGCTTTTGACGAATAAATAACGCGCTCCCTTGATAAACCACCGATTTCCCCCGGAACCCCGGTATTCGGTTGGGCCGCCCCATCATAGATCAGTCGTCCTAGGTGATGCCCACGGTTTGTTTCCACGACGACATCGACATCGACTCCCGCCGTGAAACCTGGCCCCAAGCCAAATGTCCTAAGAGCCATGCTCCGTTTTGTCCCCATATTGCGTTTTGCCATGATCGCATCCACCAAGACTAAAGGGTTCAGCAAGGTCAGACCCTCCAACTCTGGATCGATCAGAACTGGTATTTCTCCAGCTTGCCAAACTGCTTCGCATTCCCTAGGATCTTCGACCCGGCTCGCCGGAATCCCTTCAACTTGCCATCTTGCTTCCGAAACAGCCGTCCCAAAACAAACTGGCCAACGAACCATGAGAGGCTCTGCCACTTCCGTCATCACCACTCGAAACCCTGCTTTTGCTAGCACCCACCCCACTCCAGAGGCTTGTTCTCCAGCTCCGCGAATTAAAACCACCGGCCCATTCATGACGAGTTTGTTTTCTTCCATCCGTACGTTTCTCCTTACCAGGCTCAGCCAACAGTCAACTCTTAATCACCTTAAGTTTTTTGTTACAAAGTCTTCCATCAAACTGATCTCTTACTGTTTAGACTGAGCAAAGCATGGTATTGCTCCGGCGTATCAACATCTTGAAATAAGCTTTCCTCCACCGGATACACCCTCCATCGTTCAGGATAGCGGTATAACACTTCCCTTCCGCCGTGTTCCCCTCGGAGTGCCAAAAGTTCCGGAACATACCGTCGGTGAAAAAAAACAGGTGATCCGGCCTTATCCCCGGCGATCGGTACAAGAAAGTCTGGAAGAATCCGCAGCACCTTCCGTAGGCAGGCTGCCAGTACTTGAGCCGTAACCCCCACCTGGTCGCCGGGCAGAAATCCGATCACCTGCACCTCGCTGTCTAAGTCTTTGAGACATATGCGGAGCGTCTCAGCGAGAGGTTTAGGGCTTGGCACTTGAAACCAAATCCCCCTGCACGCCTTAAACTTTTCTATGCTTTTCTCCGAAACATAAGCCTCAATGGGCTGTCGAGAGACTACGCAAATCTCAATGAACGGTGAGAGAGTGAATAAACCCCACGAGGGTTCATCCTGAAGTTCAATTGCCTCAAGTACCGTCTGTAGAACATGACCGAGCACTGTGGTCTCTTTCCAAGGCATTGCGAGTTTATCCTGCCCCATTCGGGTCGCTAGGCCCGCAGCCATTACCACAAATCGCACCACTGTATTTCCCCCTCCTTGGCATCCCCTGCGGCTAACCGCAAATGCCTTGGCCAATTTTTCAGGTCAACGGCTTCCATTCTAATTTCCGCCCACCTATGGCAAAGGTCTTGCAAAGGCTCTAGGGGACCCATCGAAGCCTTCGAGTTAAGGAGAATTACCCAAGACATTTGCCTATATTGGGGAGCAAAAACGGGAGATCTCAAGAAATAACGCCAAGTCTTCTCTGCGTTCCAAACGTGTCCAAGAAGATCCAGACAACCAGCCGGTCTGTGAACTTGCTCCGCCTGAAGGACGCTGCCCCACAAACCTCCATCCAACACTAACACGGCACAATCCGTTTCCCGTGGAATTTGCGGTTCATGCGGTTCCCAGCATTTCAACTTGAGCCCCCTTGCTCCATCCCCTTCTATTACCCAAAAACGCTTACTGCTACCCGTTGCCCCACGAGCTTTAAATATGGCATCATCGACCACTTTCAGGGGAGGACCCATCCATTTCCCGCTTTCTTCCATCACATCTACATACCAAAAACAAGCACCTTCTTGCTCATAAGGCGGTGGGTTGGGATTTTTCCAACCCTTCATCGCTTCCTCTGGAAAGACTTTCGTCGTGGTCGTTGCAATAACCGGATG
>PKWS01000287.1:7332-7781 GCA_003132105.1 Desulfosporosinus sp. | reverse complement strand
GAAAAGGACGAAAAGCTTCCGTGGTACCACCTTTATTCTGAGAAATATTTCGTTTCTCAGCACTTATTATACGCTAACGGGCTTTCCCGTCAGAGAGTACTTTATTCCCCTCTGCCCCTCCTGTACGACCTTAGCACCTTACCGAAAAGGCCTCCCAGCAACGGCCTTTCTCTCTGAACGGTTTAGAATGCTATTCCTCACATTCTTCGGGTTTTAACGAATATTCCATTGAATATATTATACTCAACGTAATAAATATTGTCAAAAAATATATTCATTGAGCCTAAAAATTCGAATTCCAAATTATTCCTTCAAAAGCCCTACTCAATAGTCACTATTTATGATAAAATTACTATCGATCACTGTCACCAATAGCAACGTAATTTTATCCGATGGCTAACCGCCACTAACACTTCCACTTCTTAAGTGGGAGATAAGTGGCGCTAAGC
>PKWS01000287.1:5893-7322 GCA_003132105.1 Desulfosporosinus sp. | reverse complement strand
CCATGATCAATGTCTCATGTGGTGCGGCCGTTTATTTCATAGTCATGAATGGAAAAGACTTACAGACCAATATTGGAATCTTAATGATCTTTACGGGCATTGCGAGTGCCTTGATTTTCCTATACGGACTTTATATTGCATATTTAACCTCCACACCCCTTCGTCATGCGGTCAACTTTGCCGAGACGTTGGCCAAAGGGGACCTGACACCAAGCCTATACAGCTTAACTCAAAAAGATGAGATCGGGCAGCTCTGCAATGCACTTAATGCAATGTTAGAAAGTTTCCGTACATTAGTGGGTAATCTTTCTCAAGGGGCGGATATTTTCTGCAAATCTTCCGAAAGTTTGGCAATGCGTGCAGACACAACGGCAAATGCAGCCAAACAGGTGGCTCTGTCCATTAATCAAGTCGCTCTCGGATCTCAAAATCAGGCGACGAGTGTTGAAACCATCCTTCTTGCTGTCCAAGAAATGTCCTCGGGTATTCAGCAGATTGATAGCAGTGTGTCTCTAACAGATGAAGCCTCCACGCAGGCCCTGAACTATGCCAATCAAGGTGGCCAGGCTATTACTAAAATTAGTGCTCAATTTGGACATATCCATCAAACTGTTGATGAGACAGGATCGATTATTTCTGAACTTGGTAAAAAATCTGCTTCCATTGAATCAATTGTCGAAACGATTAAAACGATCTCAGCCCAAACCAACTTACTCGCCCTTAATGCCGCTATTGAGGCAGCTCGGGCAGGGGAGCATGGCCGAGGATTTAGCGTCGTAGCGGAAGAAGTCCGAAAATTAGCCGAACAATCAACACAGTCCAGCGACCAAATTGAGCATATCATCCAGGACATCAAAATTAACGTTGAGCGGGCCATATCCAGTATGACTGCTGAAATAGAAGTTGTGCAAAGTGGCTCTCAAGTGATCGATGAAGCGCAGAGTGCCTTTGATAAGATTATGGAAAGTACCCAAGTTGTTAATCTCCAAATCAAAGAGGTATCGCTTTTTGCCCATAATATTGCAGACAGCTCCCAAAAAATTTCTACGGAAATCGAGCAGGTTTCGGCAATTACCAGTCAAACGACCGCTCAGACTGAAGAAGTGGCCTCATCTAGCTCTGAACAGATGGACTCAATGCAAGAAATAAGTGCCTCCACCGAAGAGCTCCAAGCTGAAGCCCAAGCCCTCCAAGTCTTAGCGCGAAAGTTTAAGTTAGCCTAGTTCTTCCAAGGATAAGCTCGCTTTACCCCAGTTACCTGAGCCGTCCATTCGTCCAAAGCAACAAGATCGTTGGGACCAACCTCAGATAAAGCCGTTTTTCCAAGTGCTCGTACCCCCTCTTCCATCTCCAAGACCATTGATTTTAAGACATTGACCACACTTTTGCTCGCCAAATTAATATCCAGCCGATGCTTATAGGGAGAATC
>PKWS01000287.1:5630-5823 GCA_003132105.1 Desulfosporosinus sp. | reverse complement strand
TCTTTACGAGCACCCTGCTCGCGCAAAAAACGTTCTGCGCGAACCAAGGCCAGTAAACTGGGAATCCCTAAATCATCGCAGATCAGTGGAGATGCACCAGCCGACCCACCTTGGGACCCATCGAGGACAATGACATCAAAGTCTGCTTCCAAACATACGGCCAAGTCTCTTTCTAAGCCCCCTGTCGCCATAA
>PKWS01000287.1:0-5589 GCA_003132105.1 Desulfosporosinus sp. | reverse complement strand
CCTTCACTGAATTAGGTTCTAATTCATAGGGTCCCATCCTTGCCCCCAGGCCCATCTGCACTTCAAGCATATCCGCTGCTGCTATACCTTGCGGGCTATGTCCCCAGGTGCTCCGACTGATTTGCCAGACAAACTTTCCGGCCTCTTCACGTTCCTCTTGCAAAAAGGGCCCCTCACCAGAATTTGTGGCGGTCCCGAGTTGTTTTGCCGCCCTTGCTAAAGCTCGTTTAGCCTCTTCGCTGAGACCCACTCCAAAACCCATCCCCGAGATCATTAACGGGATGTCGATTTGAAGGGGCTTTTTTGCTTTGGCCCCAAGGGTTACCTTCATATCAATCGGAACATTTGCCTCCTTGGGAAGACGGGCCATTTGAGCAGCTACAAACATTAGAGTATCATAGTGGGGCAGCGGTTTTGCTGAGCCTAGTGGCCGCTGGATAAGCTTTCCTTCTTCGGCCCGCAAACTGATTTCTAGGATAGTTTGTACTGAAATACGACGTACCGCACTCCAAATTTCCATGAGGTTTTCATGGTATTTGTCTGAAAGTAGCCTTTCCACAACCAAGCCAAAGAGCCGTTGGACGATAGTTCGAAACGATCGTTTTCCCACGAAATAAAATACACAAAGGAGTAAGCCTCCAGCAATAAGTGTCCCCAAAGCTGAGAGAGCAACAACGAGCAGGGCAGTCTCTAACAACAAAGTCAATCCCCCATCTTTATATTGCAATTTTTTATAAGCGTCTTATATAGAGATAGTCTTTGCTGCTTGGCTAATAATATACAAAGAAGGTCCCCGGGAACCGTCCGACGACTATGACTATGACTCAGACAGGACGTTTGAGGTTATGCACTGCCAGGATAGCATAGCATAGCATAGCATAGCATAGCATAGCATACTGCCGTCCGATTTGCCGGGTGCCCTGCCCTTTCACTAGCAAGCTTTTGAGTCTTAGTTTGATCTGCGAGAGCAGTGAACTCGTTCAACTAAAGTTGAACCTCGAGACTTCGGTGGGGGAGTCNNAGAAGAAGAAGTGGGAGTCTCAAAATTTGGATCAAGTTCGCGTTTTATGCAAGTTCTATAAATATGAACAGTAAAGAAAGGCCTGTGTTATAATTTATAATAAAGGTTAGGCGTTTGAAATAACAGGGTTGAGAGGTGATGAAGTGGAAAAGATCCTCACTAAGATTCTGTCAGAACTACAGGCCTTGCGTGAAGGCCAGTCTCAGCAAGGAGAAGATCTAAGAGGACCCGCGAGAGGAAATTTTATCATGTAACTTGATTTTAATATATTATTTTGGTTAACTAAATAATATACCACCAGGAGAAGGAGACAAACTAGTGATTGAATACGAACTCATAGACCAATTTTTGACTTATTGGCAATCTATTAATCGGCATCTTCGTAAGGGCATGTTGACCGAAACGGATGAACGGGTTACACGGTTACAATGGATGCTTCTTCGACATGTATATCGAGTTGAGACTAGTACAATCGGCGATCTTGCTGAGAAATTTGGTGTGCGTCCTAGCACTGTCTCTCAGATGGCTGATCGCCTTGAAAAATCCGGATTGATTCGTCGGGTTTCCGATATCCAGGATGCCCGGATCAAAGTTGTTAGCCTTACTGCGAAGGGCCAAGCGTTGATTCAGAATGTAGAATCTATATGGGCTAAACGCCTTACCGATGGGCTCAGTCAATTTTCCTCAAAAGAGCAAGGGAATTTACTGAAACTCCTGGAACGACTGGCTTCATCGTTTGCAGATTCAAAATGATCTCAAGGATTTATAAAGACACGCTTAGGTTACAGTACGAGAGGTGATGTCTTCAATGGGAATGGATTTTCGAGGTCTAGGGCTTGGAGCTGGTTCTGGAGGTAACGCTCCCGGAGGAAATCGATGGCGATTGCGAGAACTGGCGAGTAAAGAGCATCTCGACTGTAAGACAGAAACTACAAGCAATGGTGTTAAGCAAGAGAAAGCAACGATAAAAGTGAGTGGTAAATGATGATCGCAAAACTAAAAAAAACTTACCCTGCCTTAACCCAGCGTAATTTCCGTTATTATTGGTTTGGCCAATGCGTTTCCTTAATTGGCACCTGGATGCAGGCTACTGCTCAACAATGGCTAGTCTATTCAATGACCAAATCTGCACTATTGTTAGGTTTGCTGGGTGCTGCCCAGTTTGGGCCGGTTATGTTCTTATCCCTGTTTGCAGGCGTATTTATCGATAGATACCCTAAGAAACGCCTGATTATTTTTACCCAAATAAGCCTAATGCTCCAAGCATTTATTTTGGCTATCCTAGTTTGGTCCGGGCATGTCACCTATTGGCATGTTCTGATCCTGGCTGTGCTCCTCGGTTTTGTTAATACACTCGATCAACCCACCCGACAAGCCTTTATGCCAGAATTAGTCGAAAGAAAAGATCTTAGAAGTGCCATCGGTCTTAACTCGGCCATCTTCAATGTTGCCAGAATGATCGGCCCTGCTCTGTCCGCCGTCTTAATGACCAAGTATGGTGCTGGACCTCTGTTTTTCTTTAATGGAATTAGCTTCATCCCCGTAATCATTAGCCTCTTTCTGATTAAGACAAACCCACCCGAAACTATAAAGGTACATAAGAAAGTACTTGTCGAAATACTTGAAGGTTTAAAGTATATCAGGCAATCTCCTCCCCTACGTAGTGCGGTTTTGTCCATGTTAGTTGTGGGTACCTTTGTTATGAATTTTAATGTTACTACCCCTTTATTCGCCGCCGAGGCCCTTAAACAAGGGGTGAATGGCTATGGTTTTCTCTTATCTGCCACTGGTGCCGGTTCGTTTGTAGGAGCGCTTCTGGTGGCATCCTGGGCTAAGGGCAATCCTAAATTGTCGTTACTTTTAGGCAGTGCCTTCATCGTATCAGCGTTACTAATGTTACTTGAACCAATTCACATCTTACCTTTAGCTGCTGTGACGTTTGCGATTATCGGATTCTTTAACATTTTGTTCATGACAACCGCTAATTCGACAATGCAAATTAATACCAGCGATCAATTCCGGGGCAGGGTAATGAGCGTTTACTCTTTTGCCTTTTTAGGTACAACCCCGATAGGGAACCTATTTGCCGGTAGCATTATGCAAAAACTGGGGGCTGGTATGGGCATTTTGATCTGTGGCGCAGTTTCAGGATTGTTAATTTTGCTGATAGTTATTAATACCGTGGTTAAGAAGCATTCCCTTCAGGTGAATGGTTAAGGCTAGGTGTAAGGAAGATATTCATACTGAAAACCTCCATGATAAAATCATTATGGAGGTTTTAACTTTAGGGTATAGTCTAAGTTAGACTATTGTTTACCGAATGATTCTATTTTTTAGCCTAATTTACGTTGTAAGTTGTACTGGAATATCAAGTCACTGTTTTTCAGATACTCTTGGTATAGTTTCAATGCGAGATCAGAATCCGACCAAGGAAGTGGTTTACCTGTAGCAAAATCATAGACTGTTTTTCCGGGCACATTATACAGGCGATCTTGGTAATACATGACACCGTTACGGGAAATGGCTAGCCCCGCTGCCGGAGAGTTCAGCAAGTCATGCCCCATGACTGGATATTGGCTTGCATCCTCACCCCAAAGGCCTAAAAGAGTAGGAAACAAATCTACCTGTCCACTAATTTTGCTGATGGTTCCTTTACTTGTTCCACCTGGTAGATGCACCATAAGGGGGACCTTTTGCATAGCTTGCCAATGATAATCGTCCATCGCACTTTGGCCATATCCTAAGAATTTACCCAATTCCTGGTTGTTATTACCCAAGGGCGCGGGATGGTCCCCATAAATTACAACGACTGAGCGCGCAAGCAGGCCATCCTTTGCTAACCGATCGAGAAAATTCCCAATTGCTTGATCCGTATAATGTACAGCTTGCAAATAATTTCCGAAGAGCGTGTTGTTATAGGGAGCGACATTAATGGTTTTATCTTTTTCTGGAATTTCAAACGGATAATGACTAGATAAAGTGATGAGCATAGAATAAAAAGGTTCTTTTAGGTGTTCTATGTGTTCTGCACCCTGCTGTAACATCGATTGATCGGAGACTCCCATGCCAATCGTCTCATTTTGAACTAAGTCTTCACCATGGATTGTTTGTTGAAATCCCAAGGCCGGGTTCATTAAGTCACTACCCCAAAATCCTGATGGTGTGGCCTCGATGGAAAGGGTTTTATACCCTATGGCACTCAGTGTATTGGCGATACTTGTATAATGGTTCATTGGGTAATCGATATAAGCGCTTCCTTTGGAAACCGGATATAAAGAAACATTGGACATAAATGCCGCATCTGAGGTGCCACCATTCCATGTTTCACCATAGTAATTTTCAAAGTACAGACTCTGTTGTAAGAAACGGTTTAAATTCGGCGTGATTTCTTGGTCGTTGATCGATTTGCCTATGACAAATTGTTGCAAAGACTCTACCTGTAGAACAATTAAATTTTTGCCATTAGCTACCCCTAGTACCTGATGGTTAGGAGTGACTGCACTTGGATGATTTGTCTTAAGCCATTGGGTTAAAGACAAGGTTTCCTGTGAACTAGGGGCAGAAGAATTTAGGCTAATCTTTTCTAATCTTAAGGCATCTAAAACACGAAATTCCAAATTGCCAACACTTTGTGCTATATAAAGTTTCGAATAAAATGTATTAGTAAGTCCAGGTTGATCAATTTCTAACATTTTATAAGCTTGGAACGATGCGGCACTTCCAATTAAAAGGGTCAATAAAAAAACGACAAGCCTCAAATATAAATTTATTTTAGGCGGGAAATGGACATTTCGAACAAATATAACGGCAAATATTACAGCTACTACAACAAAGTCAGCCACTAAAAGAATATCTGCAGACCTGAGATATTCCCACCAATGTGTATTTACCGGGATAAATCTCCAAGCCGTAGATAGTGTGCGTAAAGATATAATATCGTTATAACACCTGAAGGATATCAAATCGACTAAAAACAAACCCGTCATAAGAATGTCACAGATTATTAAGTAAATTCTACCTGCGTTTCTTTTTAACAAAAAGAAAAAAGAAAAAAGTATCAGAAGCATACCCAGCGTGCCATAAATACGGCCTGTGGTCGTATTTATAACATTAACTGTACCGAAGACATTAAATAGATATCTAATTTTTAACAAAAAAAGTATTATCCAAAAGATATAAAGATAGTTGATTAATTTTAATTGTTTAAAATTATTAATAGCTATAGCCTACTTTCTTCTAATCTACTCCTAGTGATTTCACAACATTATATTACTCATCTTTGTGCTTTCGGCCCGTTACCTTGCTTGCCTACGGCTTAAATCAGTCTGTTACCAGCCTGACTCCAAGGCTAGCTACCAGGGGTTGGCTAAACCTTACTGGGTGGGCTTCTCATCTACTATACAATACGCCCTAAGCTTGAACGCACGGACGGTTCTTGACTTGCATAATTAACAGGGCGGAACACGAAGTGTTCCGCCCTGTCCAATAATCACTTACATCCCCCCTATTTATAGCCCGAAACTCGCTTGAGCCCTAGTTTGGCCCGCGACATCACGAGGTGAGCGTTG
>PKWS01000355.1 GCA_003132105.1 Desulfosporosinus sp. | reverse complement strand
ATTCCCTGTTTAGATGTCCATAACGGGCGAGTGGTTAAAGGGACCAACTTTGTACAGTTGCGTGATGCTGGGGATCCGGTAGAACTGGCTGCTCTCTATGACCAAGAAGGTGCCGATGAGCTGGTTTTCCTCGATATTACCGCTTCATCGGATAACCGCGAAACAATGGTTGATGTGGTACGTCGGACGGCCGAGCAAGTTTTTATTCCCTTCACGATCGGAGGGGGACTGCGGACTATCGAGGATATTCGTCGCATGCTCAGAGCAGGAGCGGATAAAATTGCGCTTAACACCTCCGCTGTTCAGAATCCGCGTCTTATTCAAGAAGGAGCTTTTGCCTTTGGTAGCCAGTGCATTGTGGTAGCTATTGATGCGCGAAGCACTGCACCGGGTAAATGGGAAGTGTATATTCACGGGGGAAGAACAACGACCGGTAAGGATGTCTTGGAATGGGCTACGGAAGCGGAAGCGCTCGGTGCAGGAGAGATCCTCTTAACCTCCATGGACCGCGACGGAACAAAGGCCGGTTATGAGTTAGAACTGACCAGAGCTGTGAGCAGAGCGGTCTCGTTGCCCGTCATTGCCAGTGGTGGGGTAGGAACGTTAGAGCATTTAGCGGAAGGATTAACTATTGGGGAAGCGGACGCCGTCTTAGCTGCTTCGATCTTTCACTACAAGGAGTTCAGCATAGAAGAAGCCAAACGGTATTTAGCACAGCGAGGGATATTAGTTCGTAAAACATGGAGTATATAAGTTAGAACCATAAACCACGATATGAATAGAAAGGTAGAGATATGTATGGATGCAAATGAAATAGAAGCTTTAGATTTATCAGGGATTCGCTGGGACTCTCACGGCCTTGTTCCCGCGATTGTCCAGGATGTGGAGACTAAAGACGTTCTGATGCTCGCTTATATGAACGAAGCGTCCTTACGCCGGACCTTACTGGAACGCAAGGCCTGTTATTATAGCCGAAGTCGGCAATCCTTGTGGCTGAAAGGGGAAACCTCCGGACATTTCCAGGAGATCATAGACATCAAGTTTGACTGTGATCAGGATGCACTGCTCCTGACTGTGAAACAAACCGGGATGGCTTGCCATGAAAACCATTTCTCGTGTTTTCATTATGATTTGACGAGCGATGGATTTAAGGTCACCGGAGAACCGGAAGTAAGACCGGAGCCGACACTTGGGAGAACCTTAGAGCTGTTGACCGATGTGATCCACTCTCGAAACTTGGAACGGCCAGAAGGGGCATATACCACCTATCTGTTCGAAAAGGGAATTGATAAGATCCTCAAAAAGGTCGGAGAGGAAAGCGCGGAGGTTATTATTGCTGCTAAGAATGCCGATCCGGAGGAGATCAAATGTGAAGTGTCCGATTTGTTCTATCATGTTTTGGTGATGATGGAAGAGCGCGGGGTTGGAGTTAAAGAGGTTGCGAGAGAGCTGCTTGGGAGACGGAAATAGGGCGAAGAGAGTACACAAAATATAGAAACAAAGGCCATTCGTATCTATCAACTGCTGTTAGAGGATGGCTTTTTTTTGTTTACAATTAATGAAGAAGCAATGAAATATATCAAGAGCAGATCCGAGTCTGTGGTAATTGACATCGGGCTCGTCCCATGCTGACATCTGCTTTACTATGGACAGTAACCATGGTAACGGTGCTCCAGCCCATACTTATGTCTTTATGGCTTGGGTATCGCCAGACAATTATGATTATGCTATGGTTTGTGATAATCAGGCAGACCGTTATGGAACTGTTTATCATAAAAGAAATATAGCCAAACTTGACGTATATAACGGTGAGGAAAAAGAAACTTTCCAATTTTCGATGAGAAAATGAGGCGGCAAGGCAAAATTAATGAGACCCGTACTGATAAGTTTATACTTTGTTTATAAACTGTTTAGGAAAAATCAAGACCAAAAGGATAGAATATACATAGGAAGGTTTCTGAAAATAGTTAAGGGGCTGAATGAATGGTAAGGATGAATTTCTTTAAAATGAAGAACTCTCCCCCGAGCCTTCCTGATAGCGTCTAAGATGCTAAATTAATTAGTTTTTACGAGGTTGACTATTCGAAGGAGACAAATATTGTGTTAAGCTGAAGCGCTTTTAACAAGTTAAGGTATGAATTGTTATTCATTGGGTTATCAGTGTTAATACTCGTGGGTATAAGCTTATTGCCTAAATCGCCTCCAACTCCAGTAGCTCCAGTAGCACCTGTGTCAACACCCTCTGGTGTATCATCTTAACTCATAATTAATCATTTTAAGCTTTTGATGGATTTGGTCTTATCGGCGATATAGTCGAAGGTTATGCTGATTTAAGGTGAGAATAGGCTTAATTCTTCCAAACGCTGGCCAGTGCTCTTAACATACGAAGTTCTGTCAGCACGGCCATCTCGTGGTAATGTCGGTTAATATTTTCATCATCATCATCGTAAACGTTATTCTTCCGGATATTGGGATAAAACTCAAAGCTGTTCGCTACGTCCCTGTTAAAATTTGACGCCCCATGCCTTGGGGCATCTGCCGGAATTAAAATGTCACTCACTCACCAACCAATGTTATGACAATAGCACCATCAGTGTTACGTTAAGCCCCCTCGTCCGATTGCGAGGGGGCTATTTATTAAAATCAGAGAAAATGCACCTCGTACTCCTGCAACTGCAGCAACATCCGAATGTACACCGCATTTTGGCTCAGACTGAGGGCAGTAAGTTGAGAGTTCATAACACTTTTCAATACTACTTATATTTTTGACATATTTAGACTATAATAATATTAAATATTAAATTAGTCGGAGGATGGTATGAAATATATTAACCGAAATATAGAAACTACTATTAATAAAGCCGCTAAAATGTTTTCTACGGTTTTAATTACAGGTGCAAGGCAGGTTGGTAAAACAACAGTGTTAAAACATATGAAAAGTGATATTTCATATTTAACGCTTGATGACCCAATTTTACTTCAAAGCGCCCTTGAGGAAGCGGGCAGCTTTTTCAAAACAACACCACCCCCTGTGATTGTTGATGAAATACAGTATGCACCGTACCTATTTAATTATATTAAAATGAGTGCAGATGAAAGTGGCAAAAAGGGACAATTCTTTCTAACAGGCTCGCAACAGTTTAAGATGATGAAAAATGTCAGTGAGAGCCTTGCCGGTAGGATCGGAATCATTAATTTACTGGGACTGTCTCTTCGTGAAATTAATAACGATACTTTTAATGAAATTTTTGTGCCAACAGAAGAGTACCTTGCAAAAAGAAGAATGTCAGCCAAACAAACGAATTATAAAGAAATATGGGAAATCATCCACAAGGGCTCAATGCCCGCAATGTATGCAGATGAATTTGACTGGCAGATGTTTTATGCTTCCTACACCAAAACCTATATCGAACGTGATGTGAGAGCGCTCACACAGGTTGGTGATGAACTAAAATTCATTAAGTTTATGACAGCTATGGCAGCCAGAACATCACAAATGCTTAATTTATCATCTGTGGCGAATGAGATAGGAATAAGTGTGCCTACCGC
>PKWS01000196.1:826-7289 GCA_003132105.1 Desulfosporosinus sp. | reverse complement strand
AGGTTAGAACGCTGGCCATGGATGGCCGAGTGTCACTGAAGCCAAGGATGGCGAGAAGGGACCACCGCCATGGATGGCAAGGTGTCGAGATGGCTAGATGTCGTATGGCGAGAAGAGACCACTTAAGAAGTCTAGTGTTAGTGGCGGTTAGCCATCGGATAAACAGCAAGCATAAGCCCTTGTTTTACAAAAACAGCGGGCTTATGCTTTTCAAATACCAAGTATTATAAGCGGCGATCATCATGATCTGTATTAAATTCAGGCAGATCATTGGCATCAACTAAGATGACGTCAACCCCAATTTTCTTGACGCGGTCCCAAGGCACAATATAATCGTCCGACTTGCCACTGCCAAAAAATCCTCTACTTGTCGAGGGCCCCGGCACAATAATCCCTTTGACGACGCCCCGTTCGAGATCCAAATCAAGGTCTTTAATTGTTCCTAACCTTCGTCCATCCTTAACATTAACAACATCCAATAAGCGCAAATCCGAGATTCGCATTGTTAGACCCCCCCATAATCGATGCGCGATGCACGAGGCGCGAGGTTCGTGTATTGCACATCGTGTATCGCGCTTCGTGCCTTATATGTCATCATATGAGGGAGGGACTCAAAATAGCCCTAATCGAGGCACGAGGCGCGAGGTTCGTGTATCGTGCTTCGCATTTCTGTTTCGTCATTCTAGCTTCGCGCATCGAACCTCGCGCCTCGCGTTAAACATACTTACGCATGTGTTGCATGGCGGCTTTCTCAAGACGGGATACCTGAGCCTGAGAAATTCCGATCTCATCGGCAACCTCCATTTGAGTCTTGCCATTGAAGAACCGCAAAGACAAGATGAGTTTCTCCCGTTCACTGAGGCGTCGTAATGCTTCCCGCACGGCAAGCCCTTCAATCCAACCACTGTCAGATTGCTTATCATCACCTATTTGATCCATTACAAAGATAGGATCTCCTCCATCATGATAGATCGGTTCAAACAAAGAAATCGGTTCTTGAATAGCATCTAAAGCAAAAATGACATCTTCTCGCGGTAGAGCAAGTTTTTTGGCTATCTCAGTTACAGTTGGTTCACGTGAGAATTCACAGACCAACTGATCTCTTACCTGGAGCGCCTTGTAAGCGATATCCCGCAGGGATCTACTGACCCGTATCGGATTGTTGTCTCGCAGATGACGACGAATTTCTCCAATGATCATGGGGACAGCATAAGTAGAAAACTTAACGTTTTGTCCAAGATCAAAATTGTCGATCGCTTTCATCAAGCCAATACAGCCGACCTGAAAAAGGTCATCCACATATTCTCCCCGATTTGTAAACCGCTGAATCACACTGAGAACAAGACGGAGATTTCCATGGATAAGTTTCTCCCGAGCACTGCGATCTCCAGCTTGGTAAATCACGAACAACTCTTTCATTTTAACGCTAGTCAAAACAGGCAATTTCGAGGTGTTCACTCCACAAATCTCAACTTTGTTTAACGCCAAATTCCGAGCACCTCCCCAGCCACAATTCTGTTGGGAAGTATGCCCTAACACAGTTTAGGTTATTCCAATCGACAAAATTCTTTTCGTAATCTGCGAATAATCCTTTTCTCGAGTCGTGAAATATAGGACTGAGAGATCCCCAGTCGATCAGCTACTTCTTTCTGTGTTTTCTCAACGCCATTATCCAACCCAAATCTTAGTTCCATAATTACCTTTTCTCTACTCGCTAGCCTCCCCATTGCTAAATGCAACAACTGTCGGTCTACCTGTTCTTCAATTGGCTTCGAGATAATGTCATTTTCCGTACCCAAAACATCGGATAAGTGTAATTCGTTACCATCTAAGTCAATGTTTAATGGTTCATCGAATGATACTTCTGAGCGGGTCTTATTGTTTCGTCTAAGATACATCAGAATTTCATTTTCAATACACCGAGAAGCATAGGTTGCTAGTTTTATTTTCTTCTGGGGATCAAAAGTGTTGACCGCTTTAATCAGCCCAATTGTTCCTATGGAAACAAGGTCTTCAATCCCTATCCCAGTATTTTCGAATTTCCGAGCAATATACACCACTAATCGCAAGTTGCGTTCGATTAATATATCTCGAATGGAATCGTCTCCTGATTCCAATCGTTCCAAGAGGACCCCTTCTTCATCCGAGTTGAGTGGCGGTGGAAGGGCTTCACTGCTTCCAACATAATAAATTCCACTTACTCCAAAAAATTTCCGAGAAAGCATGAACCATAAGCGTCTGACCTTATCTTGGACATTCCTCCACCACATCATTTATTCGTATCCACCTTTCTGCACATGTTCGGGGTGTATTAAAGCTTGGTATTCACCCTCTGCACTTAACACTTGCTTGATGAGTGCCACCGTTGCCTTAATCTGCCGAGATCCATTTTTGTCAAAACACGTCACGCGCTCAGGTCTTATCCCCAACAACCAGCTCTTACAATCAATGGCTTGAAAGGGGATGAAAACAAGGTGTTTTATCAAACTGGGATTAATCTTCCAAAGTAACGGCCAAGGGTCTGCGGAGTCTTTCCAAGGGATATCTAGGAAGGATCGTATATTATCTGGCAAAGAAGCCGCGGCAACCTCCTCTTCCAGAAGAATAACAGGGAAACCAGTCAATGGATCTCGCAAATGGTTCCCAGTGTCCATCAAAGCTTTAATGCAAACCACCCCACGTTCTTCACCGCCAAAATCAATTTCCAAATCGTAAATTAGTTGCTCCAAAACCGAGTTTCTTTCCTGCCATCGCTGCCAAAGACGTTGTAAAAACCACCACAATAAAGTACCCAACGGAAGGATCCAAAGATTGTTTAGTGCCAGTGAAAAGAGGCCGCCTCCTAATCCTTTATCAAATTGCACCCACCCCCATAAGGCAACCACAAATCCACCGAGACCGGCTGAAAGAAGCCAAAACCCAACCATTGCCTTGAGAAAAGTGTTCAGTCTCCGTACTGGGAAAACGGCTCCAACCATTAGAAACGGAATAACCCATTTGCTTAATGTGGTCCACGGAGGAGTGGAATAACAGGCTAAGACCACCGGGATTTCACCGAGAAAGACTCCGGCCAGGATTCGGATGGGCGTGACCGGAAGGTGAATGAGTCGGCTGGTAAGAGTGAGAATAAGAGCGTCCATCCCTCCATTAATGAGAATATCCAGATCGAGATAAGTCTCTGCTCCGCCCATCTAGTGCATCCTTTCCATACGCTTCTCACAAAATTATATCTAAAGACAGTAGTAAAACCTGTCGCTTTGAGTGGGCTTGTATGGAATTTTTTAGGAGAACAATGTCAGTTGTGTACTTATTCTTCAATGTGCACTATATGTCGACAGGATGTGGGACTTATAGGTGGGATAGCTTAGCTTTGATCATATATGAGCAAATAAAAAACTATATGACCGCTCCTTCTTCAGTTGAAAGGTGACTCAAAAATGAATTTAAAACACCGATTCATATTGTAATAATTATGAGACCATGTTATTGTAAATTTATACAATCATTAGTATCCATGGATCCTCCATCTCAAGTGCGAATAGATCAAAAAAATTGCCCCCTTTGGGGTTAGCCGGACCTTTTACGATAAATAGTTGATGAAGAAATAGGATCTTAGATTAGCATTAAAGGTTAATAATATTTTGAAGGTGGGAGAAGAGCATGGCTAGAAACATAAAAGTTAGTTTTATTCAGAAGAAACGCGGTTTAGAAACCATTTCTCGTGTTGTTAAAGAGTTGGAGGGCATCTTAGATCAATATGGAGATTGGGAAAGTGCCATCAAACCACTAAGGGAAGCGATCGATAGAAACCTCGGAAACAATGAATTTTTATGTCTTTATGATTTAAACGGGCTGGCTCTAGTTCACTCGAATCGTTTAAGAGAAGGTACTTATTTTAATAATGAGATGCAACTTAAAGCCGCACGGTGTACTCAACCGATTACTCAGCTTTATCATCGTAATACGGGGGAAGTTTTGCTTGACGCTGCAAGTCCTGTTTTTGTCGAAGGAAAGCATCTCCATGCTGTTCGCCTCGGTATTCCTCTTTATAAGCTCCAACTCACTAAACAATTGTTTACAGCGATACTCCCCCTTCTTTTTCTGGGTGGGGCCTGGATTATCTTAAGCTCTTTCTCAACAATTTCCATTATCTCTTCGCTAATCGCTCTTGGGGTTCAATCTCTCTATATCTATTGGCTGAAAAGCAAATTAGCGACTGCTCTTCAGGAAGTTTTCAAAGTGACTAAAGCGATCTCTAAAGGGAATTTAAAAGCTAGAGCCAAAGCCCATTCGGAAGATGAATTGGGAAACTTATCGTATGAAGTAAACAAGGTAGCGATTGGCATGAAATCCATTATTTCGGAGCTGGCTTCTTTTTCCGAGCGAGCTCAGGATATGAGTCAAGCTCAAGCTACCCATACTCACACTTTAGTGGAAAATCAAGAAACATTTGCCGCTACATTAGAAGAGTTTAGTGCAGGAGCTGCTGAACAAATTCAAGGAATGAAGATGGCACAAACACAAGTAGATGAAATCCAATCCGCTTCCCAAAGCATCTTAAGTAGTACTCAGGAAGTTCTTTCCTTAGCTACATCAGCTAAAGCTACGAGTCAAGAAGGAAGCTTAGCGGTCAAAGAAGCTATCCGTGAGATGGAAGTCATTTATCAGGTAACCGAGCAAGCCAATCATTCTATTCTGGGTTTAGCAGAGCATGCGCAAAAGATCGGGGATATCATCTCGGTCATCAATGGAATCTCGGCTCAAACCAATCTATTGGCCCTGAATGCAGCGATCGAAGCAGCCCGGGCTGGAGAACATGGCAAAGGGTTCGCCGTTGTTGCAGAAGAAGTCAGAAAACTAGCGGACAGTTCAGCTCATTCCTCCCATCAAATTATGGAACTGATTTCCAACGTTCAAGGAATGGTTAATACAACGGTGGATAATATAAGTCAAGGAATGGGTGAGGTAAATCACGGTAAAACTGTGATTGAAAAGGCTGGAAAAGCGATCACCTCTCTTGACAAAGTGATCAATGCGACCTCGTTGAAAGTTGAAAAAAATCTTCAAAATGCCGACCTGTTGTTAAATCAGAGTCAACTCTTAGCCGAAGCTCAAAGGCAGGCAACGTCTATTGCCGCTCAGTTTGGTGAAGGGGCAATTCAATCGGCAACCACGGTGGAGCAACAAATGGTCTCGACCCAGGAAATCGCCGCCATCTCTTCAGAATTAGCCAAAATAGCGGTTCTCTTACATCAAGTTATTCAACGGTTTGAATTGTAAAAACACTTGAATAAAACGGCCAGATCCTTTCGAAGGACCTGGCCGTTTTTTATAGCTTCTATAATAACTTATTAGCATGTCGAGAAGGGACCACCGCCTGACATTAACGCCGACGTCTTAGAAACTCTGGAATATCAACGTCTCCTTCTGTCGATATGGGTTTGATAATAGTATCCTGAACCTTTCCAGGCGTTGCTCCAAAGCCGGCCCATTGCTGATCAAATCCAGTGGCGATAACGGTAACCCTTATTTCTTCCTTGAGGTTCTCATCAATGACCGCGCCAAAAATAATATTNNGTTAAATTAATACCGCCGGTAATATTAAGAAGGACTCCTTTGGCGCCTTCAATCGAAGTTTCCAGCAACGGGCTAGAAATAGCTTTACGGGCTGCATCAGCGGCACGGTTTTCCCCAGTTGCCTGACCAATACCCATCAGGGCAGAACCCGTATTGGACATAATAGTCTTAACATCTGCGAAATCCAAATTTATCAGACCGGGAACCGCAATTAAATCCGAAATCCCTTGAACCCCTTGGCGCAGAACATCATCTGCAATGCGAAAAGCTTCATGAATCGTAGTATGCTTGTCCACTACTTGCAGCAGTCGATCATTCGGGATAGTAATTAGCGTATCCACTTTACTTTTAAGTTCTGCAATTCCCTTTTCTGCCTGCATAGCCCGTTTACGGCCTTCGAATGTGAACGGACGTGTAACCACGCCTACCGTTAGTGCTCCCATTTCCTTGGCCACTTCCGCAACGATAGGTGCTCCTCCAGTCCCGGTTCCGCCTCCCATCCCTGCAGTGACGAAAACCATATCGGCTCCCTTTAATACTCTAGAAAGTTCTTCACGGCTTTCTTCTGCCGCTTTAGCTCCTATTTCTGGATTAGCTCCTGCTCCAAGTCCTTTGGTTAACTTTACCCCTATTTGCACTTTTTGACCTGCACGGGAGAGCTGTAAGGCCTGCGAGTCAGTATTCACCGTAACAAAATCTACCCCTTGTAAGCCAGCGGTTATCATACGATTAACCGCATTGTTTCCACCACCACCGACACCAATCACTTTAATCTCTGCAAATTGGTTTAAGTCAGTATCAAATTCTAGCATCTAGGCTTAACCCCCTCGCTTCATTCAAATATTCAACTGCGCAGTCCAAACACTCGCTTGAATTCACTAAAAAT
>PKWS01000196.1:0-809 GCA_003132105.1 Desulfosporosinus sp. | reverse complement strand
TTTAAATTATTTTTTGATCAAATGACGCCGAATAGTTCCCAAATTTTGAAATAGCCGTACACCAAATGCTACAACTGCAGCCAAATAGAGATCCACTCCAATACGATCTCCGACGTACGCCAAAAAAGCTGCAAGGAGCATATTACTAAAAAATCCAGTCAAAAACACTGTGCTGTCGAAATGGTCCTCCTGCGCAGCGCGTATCCCACCTAGGACGGAATCTAGTGCTGCCAATATTCCGACGGATAAGTATTTGGCATATTCGATCGGTACAGAAAACGGGCTAACAGACCCAATAGCCAATCCCAAAACCAAGCCTAATATCGGTAACCACATGTTACTTCTTCCTTCCTGACCTAGCGACCAATTACAGGTTTCGCGGCCGTGAAATCAATATATCTTACCCCTTGCTGAAATGACTTATACTCCTTAGTACTTACAAGTTGAAAAAGCGCATTTAATTTAGGTTTCCAGTCGTTAGCTTGTCCAAGTCGGACCTCAACCCCACTTCTTAGGTACATCGTCATTTGTTGATTGGGATCTACGTGAAGTTCTCCAATCTGAGAAAGTAATTCTGTTGGGGCTTGTCCCAGTAAGTTCAGTTCTGCCGTAAGGGATGGATTTGCCAAGTTTTGTCCTGGTCCCGCAGTATCCTTAAGATTAATTCCAGTAAGCACCGGATGATCATTTTTAGGCCAACTCTCTAAACGGCGTAAAAAGGTCCCCTGCGCATCCACCTCTAAGACCCCCTTTGGTACAACGACCAAGGCAACAGGGGTCCGTTCAGTAACCATAATTACGAGTGTCTG
>PKWS01000179.1:3341-9886 GCA_003132105.1 Desulfosporosinus sp. | reverse complement strand
CTACAGGTGCCTCATGCAAGAGGAGAATAGGGAAGTCGGTGTAAGTCCGGCGCGGTCCCGCCACTGTAAACGGGGAGCAAGAAGTATAACCACGGGCTAGTTCCCGGAAGGTGCTTCAGACGTGTTGATCCGTAAGCCAGGAGACCTGCCTGTAGTTAAGCCAAGCCTACCTTGTCGAAGAACCAAGAGTAGTGTGGATGAGATTATGGAAAAGTCTCTAGTCACTTTGTGATTAGAGACTTTTTTTATTGTTTTTTACCACTTCAAAATGGTCTTTTCAAGGTAATAACTCCAAGCGTTGAAAGGAGAGGTATCGTTTTGACATTAATGGAAATGGCCAAAGAGGGCCAAGAAAACTCACTATTTACAATGGTTGCCCAAAACGAACAGATGAATGTCCAACTACTTATGGAACGGGTTGGGACCGGACGAATTGTTATTCCCTATAACAGTCACCACAAGCCCCAAAAACCCCAAGGGTTTGGTTTGGGACTAAGTACCAAGGTGAGTGCTAGTATTGGCTTAGCCGCAGACGAGGATAGTCTAACGGATGAACTATTTAAAGTGGATGAGGCAATCAGGGCAGGGGCCAATGCTATTATGGATTTGAGTACAGCCGGCAATATGGACGAGGCGAGGCGGACTATTATAAAAAGAGTACCGTTGCCCTTGGGTACTCTGCCTATTTATCAGGCCTTTGTTGAAGCTGTACGTAATAAGGGCTCAGCATTAGCACTTGAACCAGAAGACTTTTTCAAGGTTATGGAACGCCAAGCTGCCGATGGAGTGGATTTTATGGCCTTGCATAGTGCTCTTCATTCTGGATTATTTAAAACGGCCAAGGAAGATCAGAGGGTGCTTAATCTGGTAAGCCGAGGCGGGACGTTACTGATGGGCTGGATGCTTTATCATAACAAGGAAAACTTTTTGTATACTATGTTCGACCGCATCCTGGAAATTGCCAAAAAATACGAAGTTACTTTAAGTTTAGCAGATGGTATGCGACCGGGTGCAGGTGCCGATTCATTATGCCGCTCGCAGGTAGAAGAACTCGTTGTTTTGGGCGAGTTGGTCAAGCGTAGCAGACAAGCAGGAGTTCAAATCATGATTAAGGGACCCGGTCACACTCCACCCAACCAAATTGCTACAACTGTTAAATTACAAAAACAAGTATGTGAAGGTGCTCCGTATTTTGTCTTCGGTCCGGTATCGACGGATGTAGCTCCAGGGTATGATGAAATTACGGCTGCTATCGGTGGAGCCATGGCCAGTGCTGCTGGTGCAGACGTTCTCTGCTACGTCACACCTGCTGAACATATAGCCTATCCCAATGCGCAGGACGTCTATCGGGGCGTCGTGGCTTCACGTATTGCGGCTCATGTAGGTGATCTTGCAAAAGGGTATCCAGGAGCAGAAAGCTGGGACCTTCAAATGAGTAAAGCACGACGGGAGCAGAATGTAGAGGGCCAGAAAACGTTAGCCTTAGATCAAGAAAGGCTTACGAATTTCCACCCGAGCGAAAAACCTTTCTGTAAAAAATGTGAAAAGGGTTGCGCCATGGCTGTGGCTGGCGAGTTCTTTCAAGAACTGCCGTGGGAGTGTTGACAGAAGTCAGAGGTCGGGATGCCAGAGGGCAGAAGAAGGTAGGGGCACAATGCATCGTGACTAAAAAAAATAAGAATTAAGAATGGAGAGATATGAAAATGACACAACTTATTAAAGCAAGAAAAGGCATTATTACATCTGAGGTAGAGAGATTAGCTAAAGTAGAAGGATTCACCGCGGATGAGTTATGTGCGAAGGTAGCTTCAGGCCGGGTCGTGATCTTAAAGAACAATCAACGTAAAAACTCGGTCGCGATCGCAGTAGGAGAAGGACTACGTACCAAAGTGAATGCCAATATCGGGACGTCACCGGACTGTGTGGACTTCGAGGATGAGATTCATAAAATAAATGTTGCGGTTGCGGCAGGTGCGGATACCATTATGGAATTAAGTATTGGCGGAGATGTTGATGCTTTCCACCGTCAGGTACTCGATCAATTCACATTGCCGATTGGTTCTGTCCCCTCCTATCAAGGCGGTATGGAAAGTATTGCTAAGCACGGAAGCGTTGTCGATATGAAGGCTGAGGATATGTTCGAAATGATTGAACGTCAGGCAAAGCGTGGCATCGATTTTATGGCTATCCATGCTGCTTTGAACATGTCTATTATTGAACGATTAAAAAATCAAGGACGAATCACAGATATTGTGAGTCGTGGAGGAGCTTTTTTAACAGGCTGGATGTTTCACAACGAGCAAGACAATCCTCTCTATACTCAATTTGATCGTGTTCTTGAAATTTGTAAGAAATACGATGTAACTCTGAGTATCGGAGATGCAATCCGACCCGGTTGTATTGAAGATTCTCTGGACCGCGCCCAAGTGCAAGGCTTAATTGTGGCTGGAGAATTGGTACAACGAGCCCTAGAAGCGGGTGTACAAGTCATGGTAGAGGGACCGGGTCACGTACCGTTGGATCAAATCCCAGCAACGATCTTGCTTCAAAAACAACTTTGTCATCACGTTCCGTACTATATACTTGGCAATTTGGTCACGGATATTGCGCCGGGTTATGACCATATCACAGGAGCTATCGGGGCGACAACGGCTGCTATATCAGGGGCAGACTTCATTTGCTACGTTACCCCTGCTGAACATCTTAGGTTGCCAACCGCAGAAGATGTCCATGCAGGGGTAATTGCTACACGCATTGCCACGCATGCTGCTGATCTAGTTACTGGAGTTAAGGGTGCACGGGAATGGGACTTAGCGATGGCTCATGCTCGTAAAGCCTTAGATTGGGAAAAACAAATTGAATTGTCCATTGATCCTCCAACAGCTCGCCGGATCCGAGGAGAGCGTAACGAGGAGGGGGACGAAGCCTGTTCTATGTGTGGTGGTTTCTGTGCCATGAAATTAGTTGGGGAACACTTGGGAAAAACGGGTGGAACTTGCTAACGGTATTCAAGGAGGGTGAGACAATTGAGCCATGTTGCCTCACTAAATTGTTATACACAATAAATATATAAAATTTTCCAGAAGCGGAGAAGATAAGACAGTATCTGGAATTAATCGAACGATCTTAGCAAATATTATATTAATGTTCGATTTTAGCTTGACCTTCATAACGCCTTCTTGTAAAATGAACTTAATAAAAGTTCATAGGCAGTTCATATAACCGCGGAGATATGGTCCGCAAGTTTCTACCGGGCTACCGTAAATGGCCTGACTATGAGCGAAAGTGTACCTAGGGCGAGCGACTTGTACTAGTCAGAAAGTATAACTTTTAGTTATATACTTTCCTGCAGCATAAGGGCAACTAAGGCTACCACCGACGCCTGAAGGCTTGGAGCTAGCCAAGTTTTCTTTATCCGAGTGGTACAGGTTTGATTGAGAAAAATCAAATTACACCGAAGGGATAAAAGCCCAGGCGGGTAGGTTTCACTCTGATAAAGGGAGAAATTTGCCCTTCCTGGGTTTCTGTTTACTAAGAAAAGGGAGAAAGGGGCGAAGATTAGATGAGCCAGATTGGGGTTATTATGGGAAGTGATTCAGATTACAAAATCATGGAGGATGCACTGACAGTTCTCCGTCAATTTGACNNTAGATTGGGTCAAAGCTTTTGAAGCCCAAGGAGGTAAACTGATCATCGCTGCAGCAGGGCTAGCTGCCCATCTACCAGGGGTTGTAGCGGGGTCAACGATTTTACCTGTGATTGGTGTACCGCTGAGTAGTGGTGCCATGGAAGGAATCGACGCCCTTTACTCTATCGTGCAAATGCCCCCAGGAATTCCGGTTGCGACTGTAGGCATTGGTGCGGCACGTAATGCTGCGTTACTCGCGGTACAGATTCTAGCCATTGAAGATAAATCCTTGAATATCAAGGTCAAAAGCTATCGAGCTCAGATGCTGAAGGATATCGAGGCGAAAGACGAAGCGTTGCAAAAGCGCTTAAGTTTAAAAATTTGAGAAATAGTATAGAGGAAACCTACTTCAGATAGAGAGCTCACGCAATATTCCATATTTGAACCACGAACCACGAAAGGGGACTCCGGCATGATTGAACGGTATACACTTCCTGAAATGGGAGGGATTTGGACAGACGAACATCGCCTCACTCTATGGTTGAAAATTGAAATTGCAGCTTGCGAAGGATGGGCCAAACTAGGCAAGATTCCGAATGAGGCTGTTGCGGTCATCCGAGAGAAGGCTTCTTTTTCCTGGGAAAGGGTACAAGCTCTAGAAGAAGTGACTCAACACGATGTGTTGGCTTTCTTAACCAATGTTGCAGAGAATGTGGGAGATGAAGCAAAACACATTCATCTAGGCCTTACTTCTTCAGATGTCTTGGATACGGCCTTGTCTCTGCAATTAGTTGAAGCGTCCGATATATTGCTGACTAAAATGGAAGGGTTGGAAGCCGTCCTTCGCCGCAGAGCGTTAGAACATCGTGACACAATTATGATGGGGCGAACGCATGGGATTCACGCAGAACCGATTACCTTCGGATTGAAGATTGCTGTATGGTATGAAGAAATCAGACGTCAAAAGAGGCGACTAGCCTTTGCCCGTGAGGAGATACGGGTTGGAAAAATTTCTGGCGCAGTTGGGACCTTTGCCAACGTAGATCCTCGAGTTGAAGCGCATGTTTGTCAAGTACTTCACTTAGAGCCAGCCTCGATCTCGACTCAAATACTACAACGCGATCGGCATGCGTATTATATGACGACACTCGCTGGAATCGCCAGTTCGCTTGATAAAATGGCGACCGAGATTCGTAACTTACAGCGAACTGATGTTCATGAGGTGGAAGAAGCCTTTGGAAAAGGTCAAAAAGGATCCTCGGCCATGCCTCACAAGAAAAACCCCATTACACCGGAACGTATATGTGGCATGGCCCGAGTTGTTCGCGCGAATGCTCAAGTTGCCTTAGAAAACGTAGCCTTATGGCACGAGCGGGATATCTCACACTCATCTGCAGAACGAATGATCTTACCGGATAGCACCATTGCCTTAGACTATATGCTCTATAAGATGACCCAGCTAATGGACCGGCTGGAGGTTTTCCCAGAGCAAATGAAGGCAAACATAGATAAGGGATACGGTTTAATTTTTTCCCAACGCGTGATGCTTACATTAGTGGATAAGGGAGTCAGCCGGGAAACAGCGTACGCTTTGGTGCAACGCAATGCCATGGAAGCCTGGAACACTAAAGAACAATTTCAAAGCCTGCTCAACCGAGATCCAAGTATTCGCGAATTTCTGGACGAGGAAGAAATTAATGCCTTGTTTGATTATGCATACCATACTAAGCATGTAGCGGACATATTCCAGAGGTTAGGTCTCGTTTAGATGAGATGAATGGATGAATGCAAATGAAATTGGGAAGGGGNNAAGATTATGGAAAAGTTAGCATTACGGTATGAGGGAAAAGCAAAGAAGGTTTATGATACAGATCAAAGCGAGTATTTTTGGGTAGCCTACAAAGATGATGCGACTGCTTTAAACGGAAAGAAAAAGGGACAAATCGCGGATAAGGGAGAGGTCAATAACCAGTTATCGGCACTCTTCTTTGAAGAAATAGAAAAAGCAGGTATCCTTACCCATTTTGTGAGGCTTCTAAGCGATCGGGATATGCTAGTGCTCCGCTTAGACATGATCCCCCTCGAGGTGGTTGTGCGCAATATTGTAGCAGGAAGCTTAGCGCAGCGTCTTGGGGTGGAGGAGGGCTATGTTCTCTCTCAACCGGTTGTGGAATTGTATTATAAAGATGATGCACTGGGAGACCCTATGGTTAATGACTCTCATGTTGCCGCGATGAGATGGGCAAGTGCTGCAAATACTAAAGAAATTCAGGTCTTGGGATTAAAAATAAACGAAATATTGCGGACCATTTTAGTCAAAGCGGGAATCGACCTGATTGATTTTAAACTAGAGTTTGGGGTCGCTGATGGAAAAGTCTACCTGGGCGATGAAATCTCTCCAGATACTTGTCGTTATTGGGATATGGAAACGCGAGAAAAGCTAGACAAGGATCGCTTCCGGAGAGATCTTGGAGGAGTTGAAGAAGCGTATCAAGAAGTCTTTCGTCGGGTGAAAAAAGTCCTTGCATAGCCTTAAATAAATTTCAGATGGGATAGGGTGACCGGAAATGTTCGAATTTGGAGAGGACAAGCCAAAAGAGGAATGTGGCGTCTTTGGAATTTACGCTCCCGATCAGGAGGTAGCCCGCTTAACTTACTACGGGCTTTATGCCTTGCAGCATCGTGGACAGGAAAGCGCTGGAATCGCGGTTTCGGATGGACGAAGTATTTCTGTGCATAAAGGAATGGGTTTGGTGTCGGAAGTGTTTTCTGACAGTGTTGTGGATCGTTTGAAGGGGAAAATGGCGATCGGCCATGTTCGATACTCCACTACAGGGTCAAGCCTCCTCGCTAATGCTCAGCCCTTGGTAGTACACTATCAAAAAGGCATGATGGCCTTGGCGCATAATGGAAATTT
>PKWS01000179.1:0-3323 GCA_003132105.1 Desulfosporosinus sp. | reverse complement strand
TTAGTAAAAACCATGATGGATCTTCGTGGAGCGTATGCCCTAGTGATCATGGCAGAGGATAAGCTTTTTGGACTTAGAGATCCTCAGGGTGTTCGTCCCTTATGTATTGGGCGAATGGGAGACAGGTACTGCCTAGCTTCAGAAAGTTGCGCACTCGATACCATCGGCGCAGAGTTTATCAGGGATGTGGAACCCGGTGAGATTGTTGTGATTGATGAAGATGGGTTACATTCACGACCGGGATTCACTAAGACCGCTCGTTCGTCATGTGCCTTTGAATACATCTATTTTGCCCGACCGGATAGCACCATGGATCAGTTGAACGTCTCGGAGAGCCGACGTCAGATGGGAATAGAACTTGCCCGTGAATGTCCGATTGAGGCGGATATTGTGATTGCAGTCCCAGACTCCGGGACCGCCTCTGCCTTGGGGTATGCGACGGCACTGGGGATTCCCTTTGGAGAAGGACTCATTAAAAACCGTTATGTGGGTCGTACCTTTATTCAACCGACTCAGGCCATGAGAGAAGTGGGCGTTCGTCTCAAACTCAATGCGAATGCGAGCGTCCTGAAAGATAAACGTGTCGTGATGATTGATGATTCGATCGTCCGCGGAACGACTAGTTGTAAGCTGGTGGATATGGTAAAGAAAGCAGGGGCTAAAGAAGTACACTTCCTAATCAGTTCTCCTCCGGTAGCCTATCCGTGCTACTATGGGATTGACACGGCAGAACGGGAAAAACTGATTGCCAATCAATTGGATGTGGAAGGCATTCGGAAGTATATAGGGGCAGATTCGCTGCATTATATCTCAGAAGAAGCCTTGCTACGGGCACTTGGCACAGATGCCGTTTGTTTGGCTTGTTTTAACGGAACGTATCCTATCCCAATTTCAAACTTGAACCGGGGTAAAAATGATTTTGAAATACAGAAATGCTAGGAGGAATAAACGTTGGGATACTCGTACGCAGACGCAGGCGTTGACATTCAAGCAGGTAATAAAGTTGTGGAACTCATAAAACCAGCGGTCGCTCGGACACTTCGTCCGGAAGTCCTCGGCGGGCTTGGCGGGTTTGGTGGACTTTTCAAACTCGATCTGGAGAAATATCCGGACCCAGTTCTAGTATCCGGAACGGATGGTGTGGGAACTAAGCTGCGCCTCGCTTTTCAAATGAATAAACATGATAGCATTGGACAAGATGCAGTGGCTATGTGTGTCAATGATATCTTGGTTCAGGGTGCAGAACCTTTGTTTTTTCTGGATTATCTGGCCGTTGGTAAAGTAGATCCGAAACGTGTTGCTGAAGTGGTAGGCGGGGTTGCAAAAGGATGCGAAATGGCGGGTTGCGCGCTGATCGGGGGGGAAACGGCAGAAATGCCTGGCTTCTATGCCGAGGATGAATATGATATTGCTGGGTTTTCAGTGGGCGTCGTTAATCGTAATCAGTTGATTGACGGATCGAAAATCCAGGCTGGGGATCTGCTCATTGGTCTAGCATCCACAGGACTCCATAGTAATGGGTATTCCTTAGCACGCAAAATTTTTGAAAATGTTCCCTTAGATAAAGAGTTTCCAGAATTAGGTGAAGCGCTTGGGGTAGCCTTGCTTCGCCCGACCAGGATTTATGTAAAATCGATTTTACCACTCATTCCAGGGGGAGAAATCCTGGGCATGGCTCATATCACAGGGGGAGGATTAACGGACAACATTCCCCGTGTCTTGCCCCCAGGTCTGGGTGTTCAGATTGATACTTCGACTTGGGAACATCCTCCCATTTTCACCTTACTGCAACGTCTGGGAGATGTGGCTTGGCCAGAAATGTATCGGACCTTTAACATGGGCGTTGGGTTTGTCATTATTGTTCACCCAGAAGATGAGGGCAAAGTTTGTAAAAAGCTCGCTGAGTTGGGAGAAATTTGCTTTGTTATGGGCAGTGTCGTAACCAAAGTAGGAGTGGCATATTGAGGACCGCAGTACTGGCGTCGGGCCGTGGGAGCAACTTACAAGCCTTGCTAGACGCATGTAGTAATGGTAGCCTCCCGATAGAGATTGTGGGTGTGGGGTCAGATCAACCAGAGACAGGTGCACTCAAACTATCTCGCTCGGCAGAAATCCCTACCCGTGTATTCCAAGTGAGTGATTATCCCCATCGTCAAGCACAAGAGGAGGATATACTGATCTGGATGCGCGAAAATCGGGTGGAACTTTTACTTTTAGCAGGATATATGAAGGTGTTAGGTCCCCAGTTTGTTCGTCAGGCCAATTTCCCAATCATGAATATCCATCCCTCCTTGCTTCCAGCCTTTCCTGGGCTGCATGCTCAGCGTCAGGCTCTTGAGTACGGGGTCAAGGTAAGTGGGTGTACGGTGCATTTAGTGGATGAGGGTTTAGACAGTGGGCCGATAATTTTGCAGGAAGCGGTACCTGTGTTGCCAGAGGATACGGAAGAGAGCTTGGCGCAGAGAATTCTAGAGGCGGAGCATCGTCTCTATCCGGAGGCCGTTCGACTGATGGTTTTAGGGAAGGTTGAGCGGACCGGGCGCCAGGTTCAGATTTTGCAGCAGGAGGTTGTTTAAGATGAAGCGAAGAGCCTTAATAAGCGTTTCGGACAAGACGGGGATTGTTGTTTTTGCTCATGAGCTCGTGGAGTTAGGTTTCGAATTGATTTCCACTGGAGGGACGTACAAAGCACTGGATGAAGCCAATATTCCCGTTAAATATGTGAGCGAGATCACGGGATTTCCAGAAGTATTGGATGGCCGTGTTAAAACACTCCACCCTTTAATTCACGGCGGAATTTTAGCGCGGGATTGTGTGGAACATAGGGAGCAAATGAAGCAAAATGGGATCAGCTTTATCGATTTAGTGGTTGTCAATCTTTATCCGTTTCGAGAGACCATTGCCAAGCCTGGCGTGAGTTTTGAAGAGGCCATTGAAAATATTGATGTAGGCGGACCGACAATGGTGCGTGCTGCAGCTAAAAATCACGGGCGGGTTATCGTCGTGGTTAATCCAGAATCCTATGAAAGTATTTCCAGCGTGCTGCGTGAAGAGGGAACTGTTTCGGCGGGCATGCGCCGCCGCCTGGCGGCCGAAGCCTTTGCCCACACAGCAGAATATGACCGACTGATTGCAGGCTACTTAGAAAGTCAACTTGAGCAGATCAACAGTTTTCCGAAAACTCTTCGTTTAACGGCTCAAAAAGTCCAAGAGCTGCGTTATGGAGAGAACCCTCAGCAAAAGGCAGCGTTTTATATTAGCTCGGAAACTGGGGGGGGGACCCTCGCGAGCGGAAAACAAATTCAAGGAAAAGAACTTTCTTA
>PKWS01000151.1 GCA_003132105.1 Desulfosporosinus sp. | reverse complement strand
GCTTTGCCCTTTCTGTCGTTTCTACTCATCGCCTTTGTCACGAAACGATCCAAAGGACTATCCTCCACAATATCGATACTCGCGATTCTCACCTCGCTGGGCTTGGCAATTGCTATAGCTTTTGGCATCATTCAGTTGGGTGCGGGTATTGTGGAACATCCTGAGATCGTAAACGTGAATTGGCTAAATATTGGCGGTCTAAAGATCGACTTTGGAACGATCATCGATCCCCTAAGTGCCATGATGCTGTTTGTTGTTACCCTGGTAGCATCCATGGTACAGATCTATTCTCTGGGCTACATGCACGGAGACAAGGGTTGGTCACGTTACTTTGCGTACCAGTCACTGTTTGCTTCCGCTATGCTGGGCATGGTTTTGGCCACCAATTTGTTACAGCTCTTCATCTTCTGGGAATTGGTTGGACTATGTTCCTACTTACTAATTGGTTTTTGGTACTTTAAAGTATCTGCGCGGGAGGCAGCGAAGAAAGCCTTTATGACGACTCGTGTCGGAGACTTTGGCTTACTTCTCGGGATGCTTTTCCTTTATACTAAGTTTGGAACACTCGATTTTGTTGCTCTTTCCGCAGCGTTGAACACAAGTTTACAGGATGTCTTAGTTGTGGGAACCGCGGGATATGTGACGGTAATGGCGTTCCTCGTCTTTATGGGACCCATGGGAAAATCAGGACAGTTTCCCCTTCATGTATGGCTACCAGACGCCATGGAGGGCCCCACGCCGGTGAGTGCTTTGATTCACGCAGCAACGATGGTTGTTGCAGGGGTTTATTTAGTCGCTCGAATGTATTTTCTCTTTGATTTTGCCTCACCAGAGGCACTTCAGTTCATTGCCGGATTAGGGGCATTCACAGCTATTTTTGCTGCCTCGATTGCGGTCGTTCAAAATGACATTAAACGGATCCTGGCGTATTCGACCTTAAGCCAACTTGGCTATATGATGTTTGCGCTCGGAGTGCATTCTTACACGGGATCCATGTTTCACCTAATGACTCATGCGTTCTTTAAGGCGTTAATGTTCTTGGGCGCAGGTTCTGTGATTCATGCACTGCATGAAAAACAAAATATTTGGGACATGGGCGGACTCTTAAAAAAGATGCCGATCACCGGTTGGACCTTTTTCATCGGCATTCTAGCGATCTCTGGAGTCCCACCGTTTGCGGGATTCTTCTCAAAAGATGAAATTCTAGCCAACGCACTGCAAAATGGCCATCCCATTATTTATGCCGTGGGTCTGTTTACGGCCTTCTTGACAGCGTTCTACATGAGTCGCTTGTTCTTTGTGACTTTCATGGGACCTGAAAAGCCAGAAAACCATCCTCATGAATCGCCCTGGAGTATGACNNCTTTATTCATTATCTCCCGAGTGGACATGAATTTGAAAGAGAAGCTATCAACTGGGGTTTAGCCGGAATTTCCGTGATCGCGGGACTTCTCGGGATCGGACTCGCTTATATCATCTACATCAAAAAGACCATCGCGGCAGAGAGTATCGTTGCCCGCTTCCCACTGCCTTACAAAATACTCAAAAACAAATACTATGTCGACGAGTTATATCTTTGGATTATCCACAACGTTATGGATGGCTTGGGCAAAGTTCTGTATTGGTTTGACATCTATATCATTGACGGGATTATCAATGGAATCGCTTTAATTACGCGCGGTAGTGGTAAAACGCTCCGGCGGACAAGTACAGGACAAGTACAAACGTACGCTATGGTGTTCTTTTTCGCGATCGTCATTCTATTCATGGTCTTCGCATTTGGGGAAGGCCAATTGACGGCTCTTAACCCCTTAGCGACGCTAGGAGGTGTGAAATAATGACTGCACTACCAACAGTGTCAATGCTTCTGCCCTTCACTCTACTAGCACCCTTAGTGGCCATGTTATTGATCGTTTTCTTGCCTAAGGAAGAGACTAAAACGATAAAAATAGTTGCAGCCATGGGTATGTTTGTGTCTTTGGCACTCTCAATTTACGCATTCTTCCACTATGATCAGTCGTTGGGTGGAATGCAGTTCACCTTAACAATTCCCTGGATTCCAGATCTCGGTGTTAACTTAGCATTTGGAGTTGACGGATTAAGCTTACCCATGCTTCTGTTGACGAACCTGATTGGGTTTTCGTCCATCTATGCCTCCTGGAACATGGATAAGAGAGTTAAGGAATACTTTATTTTATTGCTTATCCTCATTGCCGGTGTTATGGGAACGTTTATTGCAAGAGACTTGTTTATCTTCTTCCTCTTCTATGAAATTGTCGTCATTCCTATTTACATGATGGTGATCATATGGGGGAGTACGAAACGAGTCACCAAAGAATATGCCGGTATGAAGCTGACTATTTACTTGCTGATTGGATCAGCGTTTCTGCTCGTTGGAATGATCGCCCTGTATTTGGCAGCAGCTTCTAATGGTAATCCGACCTTTATGTTTGATGAGCTAGCAGCAAGGCAATCTCTCTATAGTCCTGCTTTCCAAAAAATTGCCTTTGCCTTAATGCTCTTTGGTTTTGGGTCACTCATTTCCATGTTCCCCTTTCACTCCTGGTCGCCAGATGGTTATGCAGGAGCTCCGACCGCCGTTAGTATGATTCACGCCGGAGTTTTAAAGAAAATTGGGGGCTATGGATTAATCCGCCTAGGTGTTTACGTACTCCCGCTCGGTGCGAAGTACTGGGCTCCTGTCATCGCGGTATTGGCCGTAGGCAACGTTCTTTATGCGGCCTTCATTGCCTTGGCTCAAAAGGATCTTAAATATGTCGTTGGATATTCATCCGTTAGCCATATGGGCTATGTTCTCATAGCGATCGCGGCCCTGAACCCAACTGCGGCTACCGGTGCAGTGGCCATGATGTTTGCACACGGAGTCATGGCAGCGCTATTCTTCGCTATGATTGGTTTTATCTACGAAAAGACTCATACTCGAAACATCTCCGAATTGGGAGGACTTGCTCACCAAGTGCCGCGCTTGGCCATTGGGTTTATGATTGCGGGTCTAGCCTCTTTAGGATTGCCGGGGACAGTTAATTTTGCTGCCGAATTTACAATTTTCATCGGTGCGATAAAAGTTTTACCGGTGCAAACTATTCTCGGAGTTGCTGGGATTATCTTTACGGCAGTCTACATCTTACGGACTATTGCCAACGTTTTGTTCGGACCGCGTCGCCCCGAATGGGACCATCTAACTGATATTCGTGGGCCGGAGCTAGTGCCTCTCGTCTTGCTCAGTTTCGTGATCTTTCTTGGTGGTATATTCCCGAACATCTTACTGCGTTTGATTGATAGTGGGGTTACCTCATCAGGCCTTGCCAAGGTCCTTGAGTTAGTGAGTCAAGTGAAGATGGGAGGGTTGTTCTAATGGTAGATTTCAATATCGCTACAGTGCTCACGCCTGAAATTGCGATGGCCGCTTTAGCCTTGATTGTGTTAGCCATAGGACTACTGGTTCCACATGGCTCTCGTAAAGGCATTATGCCACTCACTGTTTTCTCGTTAATAGGTGTTCTCAGCTATACGCTGTATGACTTTTTCTATGGTCCAAAAGCAACGTTTTTGGATGGCATGTATATGCATGATCAATTCGCCGTCTATTTCAAAGTGCTATTCTTAGTCGCTGCACTTCTTGTTGTACTCTCTTCACGAGATTATGTTGAGAAGTTTGCTGAGCACCGTTACAAATTCTATTCTTTGCTTTTAACGGCGACTTTAGGAATGATGCTCATGGCCGGTGCCGGCGAACTTATTACGATGTATGTCGGCCTGGAATTGATGACTATTTCCTTCTATATCCTGGTCGCTTATTTGGCCAATGACGCTCGTTCCTCGGAAGCAGGAATCAAATACCTTGTGCTTGGTGGAACATCCTCGGCCATATTACTCTACGGGATCAGCCTTATTTACGGACTGACCGGCTCGACGGAGCTTGTGAAAATTGCCAGTGCGCTCGGAGCAAATCTGACTCCAGCGTCTTTCTTGGCTACTGTTTTCCTTCTAGCAGGGATAGGCTTTAAAATTTCCCTGGTACCGTTCCACCTCTGGGCTCCGGACATTTANNCGGTACTGATTCGGGTTTACCTTTTAACGATGAACAGTCAAGCCTTCTCAGTAACTGGTCAAACTTTGCTCATGGTTTTGGCAGCGCTAACCATGATTTTAGGTAACTTAATTGCGATTCCGCAAACCAACATTAAACGGTTATTGGCGTACTCGAGCATTGCTCAAGCAGGTTATTTGATGGTAGGTATTATTGCTGTATCAGAAGCAGGTATCAAAGGGGTACTCTTCTATGCAATGATTTACGTCTTCGCTAATATGGGAGCGT